>DASRHX010000656.1:0-2026 GCA_035650295.1 Bryobacteraceae bacterium
GGAGCATCGCCGAAATCCCCTGCGAGTGGCTCGAGTAGCGTGCGTCGGCATTGTTCTTCGGATCCTTCGGCGCGTCGATCAACTGGCGCGCGCCGAAGATGGCAGCATCGGCCATGCCCAGTTGCTCCTGAATATAGGACAAGTAATTCCGATTGTGACCGTAGTTCCAGTGGTTGAACGGAAAGGTAAGCGTGTCGCGCATAATGCGCTTTTCGGTGCGCGTAGCCGAGTCCATACTGATGGCCGCTTCGTGCCACATACCGACCGTGGCATAGACATGCCCCGGCATGTGCAGCGCGTGGCCCGAGCCGGGCGCAATTTCGCCGTAACGCTTGCAGCTACCGAGCGCCTGCTCCGGCTCGTGATAGTTCCAGTTGTGAATGCGGTAGTGGTGCGCACCGGGATGATCTGGGGCCTTGGCAAGCACTTCCTGGATGATGCGCTCGGTTCCGTAGCGATTGTCGCCAATGCCAGCCAGCGCAAGTAGCGCCTTGGCTTCCAAGTCGTCCGGGTATTTCACGATGATGGTTTCGAGCACCTTACGATACTCGCGGTCGCGTTTTTCGTTGTTGTCGCCGCGATCGCGGAGAGGATCGATGGCGAGCGATTTCTCGAGCGATTCGATATAGAGGCGCTCGCGTTCGGTGACAGCGGCCTTGCGCTTCACCGCTTCGCGCAGGAAGTCCTTCGCCCGGTCGCCGCCGGCCGCTCGCGCCAGGCCCCAATAGACCATCGCGTTATCCGGCTCAAGCTTCAGCGCCCAGCGGAACGAGCGCTCGGCCTCATAGTCCCAGAACGAATGCAGCAGCGTGTTGCCCTGGTTGAACCATTTCTGCACTTCGGGATTCTTCGTAGTGATGAGGAACGGCGCCGAACCGATGGGTTCGATCTCGACCGGCCGGGACCGCGGCCCTTCATCGAATGCCTTTCCGTAGTGGGAATGGCCCTGTTTGATTTTTTCGGCGGTGGACTGGGCGAAGGTGGCCAGGGAAAACAGGAACAGCAGGAGCGGCAGACGGCGCATGCAACTAATGTGCCTCAAAACCGCCCTGCGCGAAAGTGCCGGCCGCGATATTCTAGCTGGACGATGATGAACCGGCGCGCCTTTCTCGGCTCCTTGGCCGCAAGCCAGGCACAAGCTTTGGCGCAGGGCCAAGCGGGAAAGCCGAACGTGTTGTTCCTGTCCGTGGACGACATGAACGATTGGGTGGGCTGCCTCAATGGGTATCCAGGAGTGAAGACTCCGAATATCGACCGGCTCGCCAAACGTGGCGCACTGTTTGCCGACGCCCATTGCTCATCGCCCATCTGCAATCCCTCGCGCACTGCGCTGCTGACAGGCCAGGCCGCATGGCGGACAGGAATCTATAACAACGACCAGCCATGGCCGCCGCACATGCCCGGCGCGAAAACGTTGCCCGTATATTTCCGCGAGAACGGCTACCATGTGGCGGGAGCGGGCAAGGTATTCCATCACGTCGCTGGACACAACCCACCGTCGCAGTGGGATGAGTTTCAATTGCAGAAGTTCGACGACCCCTGGTACCGGCGGGCGGAATGGTATCCGTGGAACGTGAAGGTGCCGGCGCCGCCCAGTCATCCATTCAACGACCTGCCGGGGTTTCAGGGAGAGTTCGATTGGGGCGTGCTGCCGGAGCGGAAGGAAGAGGCCTACGGCGACATGGCGGCGGTCGCTTTTGGACAACAGTTCCTGAAGCGCGAACACGCGAAGCCGTTCTTTCTCGCCGTCGGACTGTGGCATCCGCACATTCCGATGTTCGCGCCGCACGAGTACTTCGATCTCTATCCGCCGGAACAGGTGCGGCTGCCCGAAGTTCCCGGCAACGACCTGGACGACGTGCCCGAGGCCGCCAAGAAGTTCGCCGGGGCGCGCATCGAGGAGCACGACCGCATCTTGAAAGAAGGCAAGTGGCGCGACGCCGTGCGCGCCTACCTGGCTTGCATTTCATTTGCGGACCGCATGATCGCGTATCTTCTGGACGCGCTCGAGGCCAGCCCCTACGCA
>DASRHX010000657.1:0-2406 GCA_035650295.1 Bryobacteraceae bacterium
GAAAATGACATCAAGTTGGCCGTCGGTGAGATCCGGAAAGATGGCTACTTCATATCGCTCTTCTTTGCGGATCCCGGTTCCAACGCCAACTATGCCGCCGGGTTTGGAGCTTCCTCGCGGGTATTTCGCGAGTCGACGAACACCGTGCTCGCAAATGGCCGCGCCGCAATTTTTAGGCCCATCTCCTGTGGGGGCTCATGCGCGCCAGCGAATCTGTGGTGGGAACAGAACGGCGTGGAATACAACATTCAAGTCAAGCTCCGCAGTAACATGCGGGAATCGGACCAACGCCGGATTTTGGTCGAAACCGCAAACGCCAGTGTCTCCGCACGCTAAGCGGCACGCCCGCCACGTAACGCACAAACGCCGCTCGAACCCTCTCAGGTCCCAGCGGCGTCTGCCTAACTTACTGCTCTTCCGGCGAAGTTACTCGCCCCTGCCGTCTCCGCCCTTCTTCACTGCCTCGCGCAACTCCTTCAACACAGCTTTCCGGCTCAGCTTGATCTTGTTGCCTTCAATCGCCAGGCACTTCACCTGGATCATGTCGCCTTCCTGCAATTCGTCGGTCACCTGCTTCACGCGGCTTTCTGCGATCTCGCTGATGTGCAGCAAGCCGTCGGTGCCGGGGAAAATCTCGACGAACGCGCCAAAGTCGACAATGCGTACCACTTTGCCCAGATAAACCTTGCCCACCTCGGCTACGGCGCAAATCTCCTGCACGCGCTTCAAGGCAGCCTGCGCCTTGTCGCCGTCGGTGGCGAAAATGTTCACCGTTCCGTCGTCCGAAATATCGATCTTCGTCTGCGTTTCTTCGGTGATCGAGCGAATCATCTTGCCGCCCGGTCCGATCAGTTCGCGAATCTTGTCGGTTGGAATCGTGATCGAGTAGATGCGCGGAGCATAGGGCGACATTTCGGATCGGTGCGTGCCGATCGTCGCGTCCATGTTGTCCAGAATCTCCAGCCGCGCCTTTTTGGCCTGCGCCAGCGCCTCGCGCATCAGGCTCGCCGATACGTTCGGCACCTTGATGTCCATCTGCAGCGCCGTCACGCCCGTGCGCGTACCGGCCACCTTGAAGTCCATATCGCCGTAATGATCTTCGGCGCCCGCGATATCGGTCAGGACGGCGTACTTGTCGCCTTCCTTCACCAAACCCATCGCGATGCCCGCCACCGAGGCCTTCAACGGCACGCCCGCGTCCATCAAACTCAGCGAACCGCCGCACACACTCGCCATCGAGCTCGATCCGTTCGATTCGAGAATCTCCGACACTACCTTCAGCGTGTACGGGAACTCCTTCTCGCTCGGAATCACCGCCGACAGCGCCCGCTCGGCCAGTGCGCCGTGTCCAATTTCACGCCGGCCCGGCCCGCGCATGAACCCAACCTCGCCCACCGAAAACGGCGGGAAGTTGTAATGCAGCATGAACCGCTTGGCCTGCACCGCGCCTTGATCGAGCAGCTCAATGCGCTGTTCGTCGTCCTTGGTGCCCAGCGTTGAAGTCACCAGTGCCTGCGTCTCGCCGCGCGTGAACAGCGCCGAACCATGCGTCCGCGGCAGCACGCCCACTTCGGTCGTGATCTTGCGCAACTGGTCGAACTTACGGCCATCCGGACGCCGCCGCTTTTCGAGCATCTCGTCGCGGAAAATGCTCTCCTTCAAACGGTCGAACAGCGCCTTGGCTTCCAGTTGCTCTTCCGGCGTCTCAAACAGTGCCTTCGCCTTCGCCTTCGTCTCGTCCACCTTCGCGTAGCTTTCCAGCTTTGCGTACTTCTCCGTATTCAACGCGTCGGTCAGCTCGGCGCGCACCGCGGTTTCGATCTTCTTGTACATCTCCTCGTTCACCGGCGCCGGCGTGTACACGCGCTTGGCCTTGCCCGCGAGCTTCTGCAGGTCTTGAATCGCGGCGATAATCTTGCGGCAGGTCTCGTGGCCAAACTCGATCGCGTCCACCACCTCGTCTTCGCTCACCTGGTTCGCGCCCGCTTCCACCATCACAATGCCGTCGTGCGTGCCGGCCACCAAAATCGTGATCGACGCATCGCGCGCTTCGTCATAAGTGGGGAAGGGAATCAGCTTGCCATCCGTCTTGCTCACCCGCGTGCCGGCCAGCACATGGTGAAACGGAATTTCGCTGACCGCAAGCGCCGCGGCCGCGCCCACAATGGCGAGTGGACCCGGATCGGTTTGCGGATCGGCCGACAATACCATCGCGATCACCTGCGTGTCGCACATAAAGCCTTCGGGGAACAGCGGGCGGATGGGCCGGTCGATAAACCGGCACGTCAGTACTTCTTTTTCACTCGGCCGGCCTTCACGCTTGATAAACCCGCCCGGAAACTTGCCGGCGGCGTACGTCGCCTCGCGGTAGTCTACCGTCAACGGGAAGAAAGCCTGACCCGGCTT
>DASRHX010000658.1:0-2629 GCA_035650295.1 Bryobacteraceae bacterium
TCCGGACCGACTGACTGGGGATGGGTATACTCGGCGGCGACATGCCCGCCACGAAGATCGCGCCGTCGATTCTGAGCGCCGATTTCGGCCGCCTGGCCGAGGAGGTGCGGGCGGTCGGCGCGGACTGGATCCATGTAGATGTCATGGATGGAAGATTCGTTCCTACCATTTCGTTCGGACCCGCGATTTTGAACCTGCGCCAGAGCGCGATGCGTAGAGGTTGATGCAAGAAGGCACTATTGTCTTGGCTGACACATTTGGAAAAGTATCGCTGCTGCTCGCCGACGTTGACGGCACCCTGGTGACGCGCGACAAGGTACTGACCGAGCGCGCTCTCAAGGCGGTGCACAGCCTGCATGACAAGGGCATCCGTTTCGCCATCACCAGCGGCCGGCCGCCCAAGGGCATGGCGATGCTCATCGCACCACTCGCGATCGACACCCCGGTGGCGGGATTCAACGGCGGCCTCTTCGTCCACCCGGATCTGTCCATTATCGAGGAAAAGCTCCTGCCCTTCGACGCCGCCAAGCAGGCGCTCGACTTGATCGCCAGCCACGGCCTCGACGGGTGGGTCTATGCCGGTAACGACTGGCTGATCCGAGACGCCAAGGCGCCGCACGTCGACCGCGAAGGCCGCACCGTTCAGTTCGGGCCCAAAGTGGTGAAGGCGTTCGACAATGACATGCTGTCCCGGGCGGTCAAGATCGTCGGCGTGAGCGACGATCTCCGCCGCGTGCGCCAGTGCGAGGCCGACGTCCAGAAGGCGCTCGGCAGCCGCGCCACCGCCGCGCGCTCGCAGCCCTACTATCTCGACGTGACGCACCGCGACGCCAATAAAGGCTTTGTCCTCGACTACCTGTCGCGCAAGTTGAGTGTTCCGACGAGCGAGATCGCCACGATCGGGGACCAGCCCAACGACGTCCTGATGTTCAAGCGTTCCGGCTTTTCGATTGCCATGGGAAATTCATCGGAGGATGTGCAGCGACAGGCGAATGTTGTGACCGATTCCTATGAGGACGAAGGTTTCGCGAAGGCGGTGGAGCGATTTCTTCTGGATGAATAAGGCGAGAGGGCGATGCAAGCGATGCGAATAACATCTTGGTCGCAGTGATTGGGGTGCCAGCGGACTTACGTGCTCAATGGGCCTCGCATCTTGTCACATTTCATTTTGACATTGAGTGGTTACGTTGATGCAGCCGGCCAAGCGGTGGGCGAACCGAATCCTCGCTTGACCACGGCCGCGGGATCGCCTCACGCCACTCTGAACGTGGTCTCGTCGCCTTTGCGTTGGAATTCGATATCGAAGACCTGATCCCCCAGTCGCAAGTCCGAAACCGCGATTTCGGTCAGCCAATCCGGCAGCTCTGGGTCGACGTACAGCGTGCCGTGCGGTGCGTCTGATCTGATGCCGAGGATCGACTGAAGAAGATAGAAGATAGAGCCAGCCGCCCACGCTTGCGGGACATTGGCGCCGAGATATTGCACAGGAAAGTTAGTTCGGGTTCGCTCAATTCCGGCGTAAAGCTCGGGAAGCTGCTGCATCACGAAATAGCTGGCGGCATTGATAATTCCGTAGGCGATGCGGCGGGCCTCCTCGGCACATCCGTAGCGGCGGAAACCGAGAGCGATGATAACGTTGTCGTGCGGCCAAACGGAACCGTTCTGATAGGAGTACGGGTTGTAGGCGGGATGCTTGGCTGAGAGCGTGCGGACACCCCACCCGCTCCACATGTCGGGCTGCATCAGGCGCGCGACGACGCGGCGAGCACGCTCGGGCGGGACGATGCCGGACCACAGGCAATGGCCTGGATTGGAAGCGATTGACAAGACCTGCTTCTTATCGCCGTCGAGCGCGAGTGCGTAAAAACCCTCGTCCTCGCTCCAGAATTTTTCATTGAAGCGGGCAAACAGCTCTCGCGCCTTCTCGCGCAGCATTCGCGCGCGATCAACTTTTTGGAAGATGTCATAAACCTCCGCCATTCTCAGCCACGCATCGTAGACATAGCCCTGCAACTCGCAAAGCGCCTTCGGGCCCTTCACCGGTGTTCCGTCGGGATAAACGATCGCCCCGCTTGAATCCTTCCAACTCTGGTTTTCATAGCCCACTGGAGAGCGCGTTTGATATTCTTGAAAGCCGTCGCCGTCGCGATCCCCCCACTCGTCGATCCACTCGAGACAGCGCTGGGCTGTTTTTCCATTAAGGGGTTCGGCCAATTCATGTCGGATGCAATTCGAGAAGCGGGCCTACCGGCCGCTTGCAAGGCACACGGGTTACGTAAAGCCGCCGCGCGACGACTCGCGGAAGCAGGATGCAGCGCGCACGAGATCATGGCCGTCACAGGCCACAAGACCTTGACTGAAGTGGAGCGCTACACCCGGGCCGCGGAACAAGCACGGCTCAACGAAATGGCCATGGAGAAACAGTTCGGGAACACGGGAGTGGCAAATTCTCCGCTCCGGTTTGGCAAACCAGTTGAAAAGAACCAAGAAAACATCGGATGGCGCTCCCTAGGGACTCGCAAAAGCTCGCAAAATCAGTAGCTTAGCCTGCTAGGTTCGCCACAAGTTTTCCGTTCTGTTCCGCATTTTATGGCGAACCTGGCCTCAGTGCTAGACCGGCGCGTGCCTT
>DASRHX010000659.1:0-17966 GCA_035650295.1 Bryobacteraceae bacterium
TGGTGCGCACGTCAAGCAGGCCGTCACCGTTCATCGTTCCGGCAAAGACTTCATCGCCAGGCTCTTTCCAGACAGGCACGGACTCGCCTGTGATCATGGCCTGATTGACGTCGGATGCACCCGATATCACTTCACCGTCACAGGGGAGGCGTTCCCCAGGCCGGACGCGCACGATGGCGCCGAGCGGCACCTGATCGACGGCCATGCGATGCTCGTGATCGTGGTGAACGACGGCGGCGTCACCAGGGGCGAGCTTCATGAGCGCGATGACGGCTTTGCGGGCACGGGCGAGGGAGAAGCTTTCGAGCAGCGTGGCGGTGGCGAACAGGAACGCGAGCGAGGCTCCTTCGAGATACTCGCCGAGGTAGGAGGCACCGAGCATGGAGATGGTAACCAACAGGTTCATATCCGGCTGCAGGCGCCGCAGAGAGTGCCAGGCTTTGGGAAGGACGAAGATGCTGCCGAGAGCCATCGCGCCAAGGCATAGAGCGATTGCCAGAGTGGGCATGGACTCGCCCGCATGGTCGTGATGCAGGATGGCATCCAGCACACTGCCGTGCGCAATACCCTGAACGATCACGGCGGCGGCCAGAAGCAAACCGCTTGCGGCGGCGAGCAGTGTGCGCTGCCAGCGCTGCCACCAACCGAGCGTTTCCCGGGTTTCTCTCCAGGTTTCGGCGCGCATTCCGGTTTCGGCAACGGCCTGTTCGATTCCCTCGGCGGGGATGCGGCCAGGGTCGAATTCGACCGTCATCTTGGCTTGCAGGACGTCGAAGCGGAGATCGTAAATACCTTTCTTGGCAGCGAGTTGGCGGCGTAGGACGGATACTTCTTCGGCGCAATCCATGCCGTGGATGCGGTAGTCGAGGGTTGAGCGTGTGGCGGCCGGGGGCACTGTCTTCAGAGTATAGGAAGCGCTGCGGTGGCGGAAAGATGCAGAGGCGGCGATTCCGCAACGCGATAACTTTTGGCGCGTCCTGCTAAGATATTGCCTTCATTAGCCTCAACCAGGGGAGTGTGCACATGAACCAGAAGAAGCACCAGCCGTTCGTGCCAGAGAGCATGCAAATGACTGAGTTCACATGGCGGGCCGTGCTAGTCGGCCTCGTCCTCACCGTTGTTCTCGGCGCGGCTAATGCTTACTTGGGCCTCCGGGCCGGCATCACCATCGCGGCTACTTATCCGGCGGCTGTCATCAGCATGGCGGTGCTGCGTCTCTTCCGCGCGTCGGTGCTAGAGGAAAACCTGGCTCGGACGGCAGGCTCGATTGGCGAATCGGTGGCGGCGGGTGCGATCTTCACGATTCCGGCGTTCGTGATTTCCAGGGCATGGGCGTCGTTCAACCCCGCGGAAGCCTATTGGAAGTCGACCGTGCTCATGATCACGGGCAGCATCCTGGGTGTTCTGTTTGTTTCACTGATGCGGCGCGTGATGGTGGAAGATCCCGAGCTACCGTTCCCGGAGTCGGTGGCCGCGGCCGAAATTCACAAGGCGGGCCAGCGCGCAGGAGAATCGGCGAAACTGCTGGGCTGGAACATGGTGGTTGGCGGCGTGATTTATTTGCTCGGTGCGATGAAGCTGTTTCTAGTGAATCACGAGTTCACGATGAAGATCGGCGAACTGGGCAAGAGTGTGGTGCGACTGGGCGGGGACCGGGCGGTTGCTGTTGGCGCCGCAAGCAAGTTCGCGGGACCGGATATTTCGCCGGCATACGTCGGCGTAGGCTACATCATTGGGCCGAAGCTGGCGTCGTTGAACTTTGCCGGCGGAGTGCTGGCATGGGGGCTGATGGTTCCCTTATTGCTGTTCTTTATGGGGCCGTCGCTGCAGCAATACGTTCCCGCCGGGTCGGGCAGCGAGGGTTGGGCCGACATGGCGACCGCGGTGTGGCGTTTTATCGTACGGCCGATCGCCGTGGGTGGGATGTTAGTCGGGGCAGCTAACACACTATTCAAGATGCGCAAGAGTATCGCCGGCGGGCTGGGCCGTGCGTTCAGCGAACTCGGCGGCGAGACGGTGCCGCAGGAGAAGCTCAACCGCACGGAACGTTACATGAGCGCCAAGGTCGTGTTCGCATTGATCGGCGTAATGTTTCTGGTGATGCTCGCCCTCTATATTTACTTATCGGGTAATGTGCTGGTGGGCGTGGTGGCAGCCGTGATCATGATCGTCGTCGGCTTCTTCTTTGCCACTGTGTCGGGGAGTCTCGTCGGACTGATCGGCTCGACCAACAATCCGATTTCGGGCCTCACGCTTTCCACGTTGATCATTGCCGCGCTGCTCATGGTCGCACTCGGCGCTACTGGTGCTTCGGGAGTAGCCACTGTACTCGGCGTCGCTGCCGTGGTCTGTGTTTCCAGCGCAGTCGCCGGGGAACTTTTGCAGGACTTCAAGGCCGGCTACATTTTGGGTGGGACGCCGCGAACCATCCAGATCGTTGAACTTATTGCTGTCGTGGTCGCAAGCGCTGTGATGTATGTTCCCCTCCTCGTCCTCCACCAGGGCAACATCAACGCGGGGGGCACGGGTTTTGGCGATCCCAAGCTGTCGGCGCCACAGGCGGGACTGATGGCACTGCTGGCGCAAGGTATCGTTGGCGGCGACATGCCGTGGCCGCTGGTGGTAGTCGGCATCATGATGGGTATTGGCATGATCATGGCCCAGGTGCGCAGCCCGATGCTGGTGGCTGTGGGTATGTACCTTCCGCTGGGCACGACGTTCGCGATATTCGCCGGCGGTGTCATCCGTTGGATTACAGATGGCCGGGCGGCGCGCGCGGGGATGAACGAAGGCCAGCGCATCCGTATCGAGAACGCCGGCATCCTGGCGGCGAGCGGATTGATTGCGGGCGAAGCAATGATGGGCTTGGTCGACGCCACTATACGCTTCTTCGATAGATCACTTCCCGATCTCACAAAGTGGGTTCCCGGCGTAACTTGGGACCCGTCCTACATCGTAGGCCTCGCCGTTCTCGCAGGTATGGCCGTGCTCCTCATCTACGTACCGATGAAATACGCCGGTTCACCCGATGAACCGCCGCCGCCCGCGGCGATGATGTGAACGCCGATGAGCCTGATGCAGCAGATCCGCGACTATCGCGTGCCGAATCGCGCCGTCGCTGTGTGGTGGCTGGGACAAAACGGTTTCATTTTCAAGACCGCCGAAGGAACGACGGTTTCGACAGACCTCTATCTCACGCACAGTTGTGAGGGACTCGTGCCCGGTTTCGATTTCAAGCGGCAGGTGCCTGTCTACATCGAGCCGGAAGATTTAGAGATCGACATCTTCACCTGCACGCACAACCATCAGGATCACACCGATCCGGAAACCATTCGGCGGCTGGCTCATAAGGACACGATGGCCTTTGTGGGACCGCCGCCCTCGTGCGGTATCTACCGGACCGAAGGCGTAACGGAGGACCGCGTTCATATGGCGTGGCCGGATGCCGATTTCGGCTTTCGCGACGTGGAAATTCATGGCACGTTCGCGATGCCGACCGATGCGACCGACCTGAACCATATGGGATTCGTGTTCTCCTTCGGCGGCGGACCACGCGTGTACGTAACCGGCGATACGGATTACACGGAGCTGCTGGTCTCGGCCGCGAAACACAAGCCTGACGTGATGATTACGTGCATCAACGGTGGCTTCAACAATATGTCGCACTGGGAGGCCGCCGATATCGCCGGAAAGATTCAACCGCGCCTGGCAATTCCCTGTCATTACGATATGTTCGCCGATAACGCGGTGGATCCTGGCCAGTTTCGCGCCTCGCTCAGCCTGCGCGCGCCGAATGTAAACTACTGCCGATTGGCTCATGCCGAGCCATTTCTAATTGAGTCGTAGCTCATGCGCGCGGCGCTCTGGACAGTCCGGATCGCCTTGATTTTTCTATGCGTTTTCGACCTCTGGCTGATCTTCCGCCTGGACCGGTTCGGACCAGGTATGCTTGCCGAATCCGCCGAGGGAGGGTCCATCCGGCTGGTTCCTGTACAATGGGCGGCTGCCGGATACGCGTTGCTTGGGGCGCTTATCTCGTTGCAGTTGCTATTGGTTGCGGCAGAGATCGTGTTGCGCGGGAAGCTGCGCCGCCGCCGCCCAGTTGCGGGAGTTAGCCCTACCCGCTAGACTCAAATCTTTGTGGACCATCTGGAGGATCCATGGCCGTTGAACAAAAAGTAAAGCAGATCATCGTCGAACAGTTGGGTGTAGATGAGGCTCAGGTCGACGACACGGCCTCTTTCGTTGAAGACCTCGGGGCCGATTCGCTCGACATCGTCGAGCTGGTGATGGCGTTTGAAGAAGCGTTTGACCTCGATATTCCAGACGAAGACGCCGAGAAGATTGGCACCGTCAAGGATGCGGTCGAATACATCAAAGGCAAGAAAAAGTAGAGAACCCATGGGCGTGCGCTGGTGTGATCGAGGCGTACTGTGCCCGCACCGGAATGTAGAGCCATTTCGGTTCTTCCACGGAGACAGAATTTGTCACGGAGAGTAGTGGTTACCGGCGTTGGAATTGTGTCCGCGCTGGGCATCGGTACCCAAACAACCTGGGAAGGCGTGAAAAACGGCCGGAGTGGCATTCGCCTGATCCAGCAGTTTGACGCCTCCGCGTTCAGCGCACAAATTGCGGGCGAAGTTCCCGATTTCGATCCTTTGCAGTTCATCGAAAAGAAAGAATCGCGCAAGATGGGGCGTTTCATCCATTTCGGCGTCGTAGCGTCGAAGTTTGCGATGGAACAGAGCGGGTTGGAGATAACCGAGGAGATCGCCGAGGACGTTGGCGTCTACATCGGAAGCGGCATCGGCGGGTTCGAGGTGATTGAACGCGAGCACAAGAATCTGCTCGAAAAAGGGCCGGGGCGCATATCGCCCTTCTTCATACCGGCGACCATCATCAACCTGGCCTCGGGGCAGGTCTCGATCGAGTACGGCGCCAAGGGGCCGAATTCGGCCACGGCGACGGCTTGCGCCAGCAGCGCGCATTCCATTGGCGATTCGTTCCGCCTGGTGCAGCGAGGAGAAGCGGTAGCCATGATCTGCGGCGGCGCCGAGGCGGCCATTACGCCCCTGAGCGTGGGCGGATTTGCCGCCATGCGGGCGCTATCCACGCGCAACGATGAGCCGCAGCGGGCATCCAGGCCGTGGGATCACGACCGCGATGGTTTCGTTGTCGGCGAGGGCGCGGGCATTCTGGTGATCGAAGAGCTTGAGTTCGCCAAGAAGCGCGGCGCCAACATTCTCGCTGAGATCGTCGGGTACGCCATGACGTCGGATGCCTATCACATCACCTCGGGCGCCGAGACGGGTGAAGGAATCATCCGGGTGATGAAGCGCGCCATCAAAGACGCGCAGATCAATCCGGATCAAATCGACTATGTGAACGCGCATGCGACATCGACGCCGGTAGGCGACCAAATTGAAGCGTTGGCGTTGCGCACCTACTTTGGCGAGCACGCAAAAACGATGCCCGTGAGTTCGACGAAGTCCATGACAGGCCATCTGCTGGGCGGCGCCGGCGGTTTGGAGGCCGGTATCACGGTGATGGGCTTGGGCGAGCAGGTTGCCCCGCCGACGATCAACCTCGAAACAATCGATCCCGATTGCTCGGGCCTGGACTTCATTACCGGTTCGGCGCGGGAGATGAAGATGAAGTACGCGCTGAGCAACTCGTTCGGTTTTGGTGGCACCAACGGCTGCCTCATTTTCAAGAAGTTCGACGGATAGATCGCCAGGGGCGGTGTTCCATGAAAATTCTGGTCGCCATCAAGCAGGTTCCTTCGCGCGATTCTTATCTCAAGGTGGATGCCTCGGGCCGTTGGGTTGACGAGTCGGACCTGACATTCGAGATCAACGAACCCGACGCGTATGCCCTCGAAGAAGCGCTGCAGTTGCGCGAGAAGCATGGCGGCGAGGTGGTGGCGCTGTGTGCCGGTGCTGGACGCGCCGTCTCGTCGGTTCGAGAGGCATTGGCGAAGGGCGCCGATCGTGGCGTGCATGTTGCGGAAGAGAATCTCGCGGGTGTCGATACGTTTCATTTGGGCCAACTGTTGGCCAAGGCGATGGCCGCGGAGAGTCCGGATCTGATACTAACCGGTTTGCAATCGGACGATCTTGGGCATGGGCAGAGTGGCGTGGTCGCGGCCGAATTGCTCGGACTGCCGCACGCGACGATCATCATGCAGGTGGAGTTGGGCGAAGGTTCGATTCGCGTGAAGCGCGAATTGGAGGACGGCTGGTTCCAGCACATGACGCTACCGCTGCCGGCCGTGCTTACGATTCAGAGTGGTATCAGCAAGCTGCGCTACGCGACGTTGATGGGCATCAAGAAGGCTCGCACCAAGGAGATCAAGACGACGACGGCGGCTGAGCTGGGAGTGGACCTGGGCGCTCACGCGTCGATCGAGAAAGTGTACGCTCCGCCGCGTTCGAAGCAGACTCTGATGCTCAACGGCTCGGCACAAGAGCAGGCGGCGCAATTGGTGGAGAAGCTGCAGCGCGAGGTGCGGGTGCTATGAGCGTGCTCGTCGTGATGGAACAATCCGGCGGACGTTGGCATCGCATGTCCTGGGAGACGCTGGCGGCGAGCCAGGAGATTGCGGCGGCGTTAGGTGTCGGTGCGAGCGCGGTGGTGGTCGGCGCGGGCGTTGGTGCATTGGCCACAGAGCTGGCGGACAAGAAACTTGACAAGGCGATTGCCGCCGATCATGCGCTTCTCGGAAGCTATTCGGCTGACGGTTACACGGCAGCGCTGGCGCAACTAATCGAACGTGAGAAGCCCACGCTCGTGTTGTTCCCGCATACATATCAAGTGCGCGACTTCGCGCCGAAGCTAGCCACGCGGTGCGGCCGAACGCTGGTCTCCGACGTTGTGAAAGTACGGGCCGAGGGTGGCGCGCTCGTGCTGGTGCGCCAATTATTTCAAGGGAAGCTGAGCGCCGACTATCGTTGCGCCGGCGAGGGTCCGCACTTTGTATCCATTCAGGCCGCCAGTTATCGCGCCGATGCATTGGTCGCGGGTACGGCGAATGTTGAATCATTCACGCCGGAGCTCGCAGACTCCGCGATTCGTACCAAAGCCGACGCGCCGTTCCGTGAATCGGCTCGCGCCGTGGATCTAACGAGCGCGGAGTTGATTGTCAGCGTAGGGCGCGGCATCAAGGAGAAGGAAAACCTTCCCGTGGTGGAAGCTCTTGCGCAGGCGTTGGGCGCGGAGATGGCGGCCTCGCGGCCCATCTGCGATAACGGCTGGCTGCCGATGGAGCGGCAGGTGGGTTCGAGCGGCCAGACTGTAAGCCCGAAGGTCTACTTCGCCGTGGGCATCTCCGGCGCCATTCAGCACCTGGTCGGCATGAAGGGCGCGAAGACGATCGTGGCCATCAATAAGGACGCCAACGCGCCCATCTTCGACGTCGCCGACTACGGCATCGTCGGCGACCTTTTTGAAGTCGTCCCCGCCCTCACCGAAGCCGTGAAGAAAGCCAAGGGCTAAGCCGCCACCTACCAAGGGCACCGCGGGTGCAGCATTCCGCGAAACAGCGGCAGATACCGCGGCTGACAAAGGGCGATCGCCGCGGCAAAGAAGCCCGTCGTCAAAGCGAAAGCTGCCGCGAACCGCCCTAAATCGCCCCACACTCTCTCCCGCAGCCGCATATATCCCCAGGCCGAGCCGACAATCACCAGTAAGTTCCCAATCCACGCCGGCACGGCTAGAATCAGGTCCACACGCTGGAGCTCACCCGTGCTCATCCACATCCACAACCAGTGAAGCCCGTTACGAAAAAACGTGTTCACAAAAAGACTTGTGTAATCCCAGAGACCCGCCGCTGAGAGTCCAACAAAATAACCCCATCGGTTCCTCCGCACCGCCAACCACATCGCGGCTACGTACATCCACGCCTGAAAGAAATGAAGCCGCCGGATATCCGCCTCAAAGTACGCCGACAACCACAACACAAAGATAAACACGCAGCTTCCAATGACAATCAGCCATTCTGGGAGGCCAATCCTCCAGCCAACGCTTTTCATAAAGGCTCACTACGAACAATCCCGGCAGAAAGTTGAACTTATCCCTAACGGAATTCGTATTATGTTCGTCTACAATTGACGACGAACTAGGCATACATGGCAAAGCCCACTGATCTAGTCCAAGGCACCCTTGATCGATTGATTCTGAAGACGATATCCATCGAACCCAAGCACGGCTGGGCGATTGCGAAGCGCATCCAGCAGGTCTCCAGGGATGCTCTCCAAATCCAGCAGGGCTCCCTCTACCCGGCCCTCCACCGCCTGGAGCAGCAAGCGTGGATTGAGGCGGGTGGCGGCCCACCGAAACGGGCCGCATGGCAAAGTTCTACTCGCTCACCAAGGCCGGCCGGGAGCAGCTCGAAAAGGAGCTCGCCTCCTGGAACCGCCTCTCCGCCGCCATCAACCTAGTCGTTCAGGAGGTTTGACATGCGCGCCTTCGACAAACGGCGTTTGCGCTTCCGCTCGCTCTTCCGCCGTCACCGCGTGGAGCACGAGCTCGAACACGAACTTCGCTTTCATCTCGATCATCTGATCGAGGAGAACATCGCAGCAGGAATGGGTCCGGGCGAAGCGCGCGCGGCGGCGTTGCGCGCGCTGGGAGGCGTTAGCCAGTTGCAGGAGGAGTGCCGCGATATGCGCAAAGTGAATTTCATGGACGACTTCCTTCGGGACCTTAGGTATGCGGGCCGGTCGCTGCGCCGGAGTCCCGGCTTCGCGGCGCTCGCCATTTTGATCATGGCGCTTGGAATCGGCGCCAATACGGCTGTGTTCAGCGTCGTGAACGCCGTTTTGCTGAAGCCTCTCGCGCTCAATGATCCTGCTCGGATCGTTGCCATCAACGGCGTCCCCTCCAAAGAGGACGCCTCCGATCCACTCTCCAAGCAAGTCTCCATCGTGAACGTCTGGGACTGGCACGACCAGGCAACTTCTTTCGAGGCCATGGCCTTTTACGCGTCCCGCGAAACCTCGGTCGCCACGGGCACAACGGCGGAGTATGCGCGAGCCGCTCGGGTGAGCCGTGGCTTCTACGATGTATTCGCCGTCAAGCCCGTCGTTGGCCGCATTTACACAGCGGAAGAAGACAAGCAGCTAACTGGCGCGTCCCTACTGATCAGCTACGACTTCTGGAAGAGTCATTTCGGCGGCGATCCCAACATCCCCGGCAAGTCGATCCGTATCTACGGTCGAACAGGTGTCGTCAGCGGCGTCATGCCGCCTGGCTTCCACTTCCCGGGCGACACCGACTTCTGGTCTGTCATCCCTCGCGAAACCAGGCAAAACCGCGGTGCTCACAACTTCCTCGCCGTGGGCCGGCTTAAGCAGGGCGTCACCCTTGAGCAGGCGCAGGCGCAGATGGACGCCATCACGCGCCACATCGAACAACAATATCCCGACGAAAACCGTACCGAGTCCGCTAAGGTGACCCGGCTGCGCGATGACATGGTGGGCAACGTTCGCCTGACACTCTATCTTCTCTGGGGCGGCGTGAGCGTAGTCGTGCTCATCGCATGCGCGAACACCGCCACTCTCCTGCTCGGCAAGGCGGCCGCGCGCAGCCGCGAAGTGGCGGTCCGCTTCGCCATGGGAGCCAGCCGCCAACGCATCGTGCGCCAGATGATCACCGAATGCCTGCTGCTGGCCGGACTCGCTGGTGCACTTGGGCTGCTATTCGCCTATTGGGGCTCGGCTGCGCTCGTGGCCTTGGCCCCGGCCAACCTTCCTCGCGTGTCGGAATCGGGAATCGATGGTTCAGTCCTCGCCTTTACGCTCTTTGTATCCATCGCCACCAGTGTCGTGTTCGGACTTGTCCCGGCGCTCTATGTCTCTAGGTCCGGCCCGCACGGCGCCATGAAGCAAGGCGGCACACGATCCATCATTGGCGGTGGCCTGGCGCGCATGCGCGGATCGCTCGTCATCGCTGAGGTTGCCCTCGCCGTGGTGTTGCTTTCGGCCGCCGGACTTCTGCTCAAGAGCTTCGCGGCGCTGAGCACCGTGGCGCTCGGCTTCCGTCCGGAGAATGTGCTCGTTATGCGCGCCACTGTGTCGCGCTTGAACACCCCGGAGGAGGTGCGCCGCGCCAATCAGTACTTCACCGACGTTCTTGCCCAAACCAGGGCACTGCCCGGCGTGATCGCAGCGGGAGCCACCATGGCCCCTCCGGGTTATGTGGATTCCACCGGCAGCTACTCCATCGACCGCATACCCGATCGCCGCGATCCCGCAGCGCGCACAGGCGCGGTTCTCTCGATCATCGCTCCCGGCACCTTTGCGGCGCTCGGCATTCCCGTCACGCGCGGCCGCGAGTTCCGCGAGGCCGATACCCCCGACGCTCCCATGGTCGCCATCGTCAACGAAGCGATTGTCCGCAACTCGCTCCGCGGTCAGGATCCCATCGGCAGGACGGTCTTTTGTGCGTTTGACACCAACAAGCCGATGACTATCGTGGGCGTCGTGGGCGACGTGCGGCAATACGGCCCTGCTCGCGAACCACAGCCGGAATGCTACATGCCTTACATGCAGCACGCCTATAACGGCAACACGCTGAGCTTCGTCGTGCGCACGAGCGGCGAGCCGGCGGCACTTGCGGAAACCGTGCGAAAACTTGCGCGGGAGCGGTCACCCGATGTGCCGATGAAGTTCACGACGATGGAGGCGGCGATTGCGGAGAACGTCGCCACGCCCCGATTTCGCAGCCTGCTCTTCGGCGTATTTGCCGCGCTTGCCGTGTCTCTCGCAATGGCCGGTGTCTATGGCGTCATGGCATTTTCCGTCACGCAGCGCTCAAGCGAAATCGGCCTGCGCATGGCCCTGGGTGCGACCGCCACTTCCGTTCTCCGCCTCATCCTCGCACAAGGGTTCTGGCTGGCGGCCGCTGGATTGGCGATCGGTCTCGGCGGAGCCTTTGCGGCAACCCGGCTGCTGGAGACCATGCTCTTTCAAGTGAAGCCAAACGACCCCACTGTCTATGTAGCCGTCGGGGTGCTGCTCGCCGCCGTAACCCTCCTCGCTGGCCTCATTCCCGCACGCCGCGCGTCGAAGATCGATCCGCTGGAGGCGCTGCGGCAGGAATAAACAAACGAGGAGCGGCGCACTAAGCCAGTGCTTCGATCTCAATCGCGCCGTTGCCCCATACGGTGTGGCGGCCGACGCCGGTCCAACGCGCGGCTTCGAGGTAGGGAACGAACTCGCTGAGATCGCCCTCGTAGTCCACTTCGCCGAGGAAGCCTCCGATGGGATGTGTCTGGCCGGTGCGCGAAGAGCGCCGCGCGACGGGGCTACGTTCAATTTCGCAACGCGTAATGGCGATTGACGAAGCGCGTTCGGAGAACGCACGGAAGTCGAGCGCCAGCGGCCCCGGTCCATAGAGGGCGCGGAGCGTCGAGACGCGGTCGCGGATGCGGCTGATGAGTATGGGGAACTCGGGCTCGGCGACGAGCCTGCCGTCGGACTTCATTTCGGTGGGCGTCACGAAGCGCACGCGTACGCCACCGACGTGGCCACGCCGGGGCATCAAGCTGAGTTGAACAGCGCGATGATCGGTGGAACGCAGAGCGGCTTTGGAACGGTTCGCTCCGAACCCCGCTTCGGCTACGCGGGCGAAAGCGCCAGTAAAGGCATCGATCGCCGGGTCACGCGTATCGAACAAATGCAGGTCAAAGTGAAAGCCTTGGCCTCGCCCAATCGTACGGCCATCCAAATGCCCGGCGCGAAAGACGAAGGGGCGTGGTAGATCGCCCAGGCCGCTGGGAGCGCGTCCTTCCAATTTCTCGGTAAGTTCGGCCTGTTCTTCGATCGCCGGTTGGAAGATGCGTTCGAACAACTCAGGCTGGCCAAGTTGCTCCGCCATCTCACGAAAGTGAATGCCGAAGGCGCCGCGCACGATATTGCCCGCCTTGCCGGCGCCGAAGTAGATGGGCTCGACCGCCTCAAAATGAAAGCGGAAGGAGATGAGCTCAAAGTTCATGCGTCCCGCCTACGCTATCGTATTTTGCGGGGATCGCGCTAGAAGCGAATCTTGGCGCCCAACTGGAATTTGCGTGAACTGCTGGAGATAGTATCGCGGATGCGGCCAAAGAGCGTGCTGCTCAATACCGCCGTGGGCAGGCCGAATTCCGGAGTATTGGTCAGGTTCGTGACGTCTGCACGGATCTCGAGCTTGAAGCGCTCGGTAATGGCGGTCCGCTTGAGCAACGCAGCGTCCATCGAGAAGCGGCCGGGCCCGCGGAAGAAATTGCGTCCGGTGTTGCCGAAGTCGCCCGCGGCGGGCTGGCTGAACTTGGCGCGCTCCGTAGGATCGACGTACCAGACGAGTCCGCCTTCATCGTGAACGGTGCCGTCCTGCCGCGTGCAGCCATTGCAGTTGGCTGTCGAGTTCACACTCTGGCCGACAGTATTGAAGCCGCTGTAGATGGTGTACGGGCGGCCCGAGCTGATGGTGGCGAATCCGGTAACCTCCCAGCCGCCGATGAGGCGGTTGCTCCAGGGGCCGGCGTCCCGAAAGAAGTGCTTCCCCTGACCGAAGGGCAGCTCGATCGTCCAGTAGCTTTGCACAACGTGCGTGCGGTCGAAGTCCGATGGCGCGTAGTTCAACTTGCGGTTGCCCGCATCGAACGGGGTCGAACTGGCCGATTGCGCATTGCCTGTTGAGAGCACCGTCAGTGCAGGATCGAAACTGCGCACGTCGAGCGACTTTGACAGCGTGTAGCTCAGTTGCCAGGAAAGGCCGCTCGAATAGCGGCGTTCGATTTGTGTCTCCAGCGCGTGATAGGTGGAGAAGTCGTTCGAGTCGATCACGTTGAAGCCGTTGGCGAATTGCGGGAAGGCCTGGAAGAACGACGTGCCGAGGCCGGCCAAATCGGGAAGTGAGCGATTGTTCTGCACGCGCCTGGCGAGTTCGAAGGCAACGGTACCCGCAGCATTGTTGGCGACGTCGGTGGCGTATAGGCGGCGCATGGCCTGCGATCCGGTTTCGCCCGCGTTGAGGCGTGAGTCGGCGCCCATCAATTGATTGATGAGCGGGCTGTTGCCGCCACCGCGAACGACGTTGAACGCATCGACGAATCCGTTGCGGAACACGTCCACCTGGTTCACGTTGTACGCGCCGAAGAGGTTGTGGCCGCGGCGGCCGATGTAATTCACCTCCAGCACCGTGCGGTTGAACACTTCATGCTGAATGCTTAGTCCCCATTGATGCGTTTGCGGCGTCTCGAAGTTGCGATCCAGCACGGTGATGTTGTTCAGCGAGAACGCGGGCGGCTGTGAAAAGCTGCTGGGAGCTTGCGTCGGCGCCGCGATGGCTTGTACGTTTCGGAAGCGCGTATTATTTGGCTGCTGTGTAACGGCAATGGCGACCCCGGGAAGATTCTGCAGAATCGTCGACGAGATAGCGAAGGTGGCCAAACGGTCGTAGGCGAGACGATAGTTCACGCGGACGCTCGTCTTGCCCTTTCCGGTTGGGTCCCAAACCAGCCCAATACTGGGACCGAAATTGTTCAGGTCGCTGGGGAAGAACTCACCAGGCTCCCAGCGCAGCGTGTTTGACGCCGGCGCGCCGAAGGCCACTGCCTGGTTCGGACGGCGGATGCGGTCGCCATCGGAGGTCGGCGTCATTTTCGCCTCCCAGCGTAGGCCGAGGTCGAGCGTCAGGTTCTTGCGCAGTCTCCAGGTGTCCTGGACATAGAGGTCGTACTCGTTGTATTTCGCCGTCACATCGTAGAGCTTGCTTACGAAGGCATCGCCATCGGCCACGAATGATTTGTTCGTGGAGCCAACGCGGCCCAGCAGGAAGTTGATCGTAGTTTCGAGGTTAGGCCGGTCGTTCGCCTGCTGAATGGCAGCCGGCAGATTGAACGCCGCCGGATCCACCGTGGCAATGGTGCGCGAAAAATTCGCCTGCTGCGTGGCGTTGGCGCCGCCGATGGAACCTCGCGTGTCCTGATGCCGCGCCAGGCGCAGGTTCATGCCGAACTTGAACGAGTGCGCACCCGTAAAGTAACCGACATTGTCGACGATTTGCCAAGTGGTGAGGCGGCGCAGATTGCCCTGCAGATAGTCGACGGGAATCTGAACGGGCGCTCCCGACGGAGCAATTTTCGAGGTATCCGCGGTGGGAGTAACGAAGTCGAACGCAAAGCGGTTCAGACCGAATACGAATTCGTTGGTGATGCGCGAGTTCGGCGTGGTGCGCCAGTTGAAGGCGTAGTTCTTGGGGTCGCGCTGAGTGTTTACCAGACAGCCGGTGCCGGGGAATGCCTCGGAGCCGCCGTTGACGCGGTCGCAAGTAGTATCCTGGCGGCCGAAAGAGATGCGCGCATAGACCGCGTTCTTATCGTTGATCACGTGATCGAACTTCATCGTTGTGTCGTACTGTTTTTCCAACTGCAGCGCGGTGAAGCTGAATAGCGCCGTGTTCAAGCCGTCACCGCCGGTGAAGTTGTTGGGCAGCGGAGCGGAGTCGATCCAGCCCTTGATCGTCGGATCGATGCCAAGCCGGTCGGGATCGTTAGCCACGATATTGTACGTTCCGATGTTGGTTCCGGCGATCACGTTGCCGCCTGTGTCTACCGAAGCCCCGGCGACACCGGCGGGATTGTTCCGTCCGCCGATCACATAGCGGAAGATGCCCTGCCGCGCCGTCTGCGTGTAGACCGTGCGGTTGGTCAGCGACGATTCACGCGCGCGCAGGAACTGCTGGTTGTAGAAGAAGAAGGTTTTGTTCTTGATAACTGGGCCGCCGATGCTCCAGCCGGGTATGTTCTGCACGAACTGCGTCTTCCTGATGTTGTTGATGTTGTTCTGCCACTCATTAGCATTTAGGCGTGGCGTGCGATAGAACCAGAAGACGTCGCCGTGGAACTCGTTGGTGCCCGATTTGGTGACCATGGCCACTTGACCGCCGGAGTTGCGCCCATACTCGGCGGTAAAGTTGCCGGTGAGGACTTTGAATTCGGCAAGCGAATCGGGGTTCGTGCGGATGGGCGAGAAGTTCGAGCCGCCGGCGGAGGTTTCGTTGGAATCGATGCCGTCGATGGTGAAGTTCCAGGCGCGATCGCGCGCGCCGTGCACGTGTGTGCCGCCGCCCGTGTTGGCGCCGGTGACGACACCGGGCTGGCGCAGAACAAGTTCGAGCGGGTTACGGCCACGCGTGCCGACGATGGGTAAGTCGCGGATGACATCGCCGGCGAAGATGTTGCCGAAGTTGCCGGACGTGGAGGTTTGCACGGTCTCATAGCTGGCCGCCACTTCTATCGTTTCCGACACTTGGCCGACTTCCAGGGTGACGTTCACGGTCATTGGCTGACCGATGTTCAGTTGGTTACCTTTGGAGGTGAACTTCTTGAAGCCAGCCGCTTCAATTGTCACCGTATAGCTGCCCGGCTGGACCGCTTCGAATACGTAAGCGCCTACGTCGGACGCCCGCGTGGCAAACGCAGCGTTTGTGCCCTCGTTGATGATGCGCACAGTGGCTCCGGCAACCGCTGCTCCGGAGGAATCCTGAACTGTTCCTACTGCGCGTGAGGTGGTGCCTTGCGGAAATGCGGCAGCATTGAGAAATAAAGCCGTAGCGACAACCCGAAAACCCCTATTGACCATCCTGCAATGTTAGCAAAGGGATTTCGAACAAGAAACAGTACTGTCGAGTGGAGGCTACGGTTCCGGTTCCAGGACGGAACTCAGGTCGCCGAGCAATTGGCGCTCTTCGGCGCTAAAGCGGTCCCTGAGCTCGGAGCTCTCCAGGCGGCTTTGACGCTCTTCCTCGTTGAGGGCGCGAAGCTCCTGAAGTTCCCGCGCGATCAGACGCCGGCGTCTGGGGGGCATCTCACTAAGTTGCCGCCGCATCTGGCGGATCGCCTTTTGCCGTTCCGGGGGCAATTGTTGAAAATTGTTGAGTTGGCGGGCAAGGCGCTCGCGCTCGCCCGGCGTCAAGTGCCGGTACTCTTCCAGGCGGCGTTCAAATAATTCGCGACGATCCTGGGGAAGGGCATCCAAGGCCTTGCGGCGCTCCTCCGGCGACATCTTCTGAAGGTGGTCAAGCTGTTTTTGGAACTGCGCGGCATTGCGTCCGGACCCAAGGGAACCTTTGCCCGGAAAGCGGAAGCCGGCTTTGGGGGGAATTTGCGCTACCGCCGGCGTGGCGGCCAGTGCGGCCCACAAGGCGATGGCAAACGCGGACGTAGCCAAACGATACTTCATCCTGAAATCCCGCCTACAAGCTCTTGCTTCCAGCCGAATCCACCTTCAGCTCTTCGTTCAGTTCGCGCAACAGATTGAGATCGTCGAGCGAGCGGTCCACCTGTTCGACATCCAGGCGCTCGATGATGCCCGCCTGTTTGTTTTCCAGGTCGACAGGCTGGGGAGCGCGGAACAGGACGACGCCGATCACGAGCAAACAACTGGCGGCGATGGGAATGGCCGGACGGACCGGAAATGGCAGGGCAGCGTTAAATGCGCGTATCCACCAGGGCTGAGCTTGGGTGGCTTCGATGGCGCCGTACAAGCGGCGGTTGAAGTCCTGTGAAACAGTCTCCGGTTCCCACGCATCCAGGGCCGACCAAACCGCCTTTTGACCAGCTATCACCGCGCGGCAGGATGCGCAATCGCGGGCGTGCAATTCCAGCGCTTCCTCCTCTTCCGAGCTCAACGAGCCATCCATCCAGGACAGAAACATGGCGGCCTGCTCACCTTCCTGTAGAGGACACCGGAAGGAATCATGGCGGATCTCTTGTTCTTTCATGTCATCCTCCTTTCCGGAGTTAAGCGAAGTGCGCCAGCCGCAGGCGCAACGTTTCATACGCGCGGAATAGCAAGGACTTCACGGCCGATTCGGAACATTCCAGAATCCGGGCGATCTGCGAATATTCTAGCTCTTCGTACTTGTGCATGAGTACGGCGGCGCGCTGCTTGGCGGGAAGCGACTCAATGGCCTGGCGGATCTCCGCCATCCGCGCCTCGCGCACCATGCACTGCTCCACGCTCGGCCGCCGGTCCGACACCTGCCGCGCGGCGCCGTCAACTATCTCTTCGTCCAGACTTTCCTGCTGGCGAGTATTCCGATTGTCTCGAATCCAGTTTAGGGCCAAATGCGTGGCGATTCGAAATAGCCATGTTGTAAACTTCGCCGTCGGCTCATAGGTTTCGCGTGAACGGTAGACGCGGAGAAACACCTCTTGCGCCAATTCCTCGGCTACGGGTTGATTCTGCACCATACGGTAGAGGAAATGGATGACCGGGGACCGGTGCCGTTCGAGCAGAAGCGAAAAGCTGGCTTGATCGCCGGCTCTGACGCGGAGCATCAACTCCGAATCCCATTCGAGCATCGCCACGGCGGCCATATCAGTCAGAACACTGGAGTCGGAGGAATGTTGCGCGACTGGAGGGAACTGGTGTGAGGGTTGCCGGGGCCCAGGCTCGAAGTCGTTACGATCTTTCAATTTTCCGGACATGGCCCGACTGCTCGCCTCAACATGGACGCTGTTCAGCGGAGATGGTTTACAGGGAAACGCTGTGCAGGCGGGAATAGATGCTGCCCGATGGCCCGGGACGGCTTTCATATAGGTGAAACGCCTGCGCTTCGAACGAGCCCCAATCGGTCTGAGGCAGTTGAGCCACTTGGCGGCGCAATTCGGCGATGTGATCGCCGGGGTCCACGCGGGCGAGTGTCAGGTGAGGGGTATACGGGCGCTTTTCGAGGGCGATGCCGAGCGGTTCGAGAGACGTGTCGATGGCTGAGGCCAAGGTGCGCAGTGCCTCGCCGCCCTGTACGGAAATCCAGAAGATGCGCGGCGAATGGGGGTTGGGGAACCATCCCAAACTGCGCAGGCTGACCGGAAATGGACCCAGGCGCGGGACCGCGTTGAGAGCATTTTTGAGCTCGCCGATACGGTTTTCGGGCCATTCCCCGATAAACTTGGTAGTGATGTGCAGGTTCTCCACGCG
>DASRHX010000660.1:0-3834 GCA_035650295.1 Bryobacteraceae bacterium
GCTCGACCTCCAGGCCTACGGACTCAGCCTCGGCACCCACACGACCGAACTGGTTTCTGTGGGCGAATATCTCGTGCTCCTCCTCGAACCCTCTCACCCGGGCAACTACGAGCAAAGCGAGTCGCGTATGTATCTAATTGACCCGCGCACCGGTCAGTCCTGGCTGACGTATCGGAGCCGAGGAGGCAACCCGGCAAATCAACCGCCGCAAATCACCATCACTCGGCCTTCCAGCGGCGCGGAGTTTCCGCCCGACACCGACGCCATTGACATCGACGCCTCCACGCACGATCCCGATGGCTACGTGCGCCGCGTCGAGTTTTTCGCCGACGGCCTCAAGATCGGCGAGACCTCCATGGACTTCATTCTGCCGCCGCCTCCGGGGCAGTCGCAAAACTTCTCCTTCACGTGGCGCGAGCCTGCGCCGGGTCCGCATGTCTTGACCGCGCGCGCGATTGACGACGACAACGCCAGTGCGACGTCCCAGGGCGTGCAGATTCGTGTCGGCGCATCGAATGCCCCGGCCGTGATCAGCGTTTACGCTCCGGATTCCTATGCGGTCGAACCGTCCGCGAGCGCTACGCCCGTGCTCGACACGGCCACCTTCCGCATCACCCGATCCGGGTCCACGAATGCCCCGCTCACAGTCGTCTACAGGCTCTATGGCACCGCGCAGAATGGCGTCGATTACCAGAACATCAATGCCTGGGTGATCATCCCCGCAGGCCGGCGCTCCGCCACCGTCACTGTGAGCCCGTTGGCCGACAACCTCGCCGAAGGTATCGAAAGCATCGTCCTCGAACTCATACTGCCGCCGCCCATCGCATTGGATCCCTCGCAGATGTACACCATCGGATCCCAGCGCCAGGCCGCAGCGGTCATCAACGACCCGGAATCACCCGGCGCGACGCCGGCCGCTTCCTGCACTCCAGTCTCCGGTGGTTTGCACCTTTCGTTTAAAGCCACCAGCGGCAATTATCGTGTCGAAGCGAGCACCGATCTGATCAACTGGGAAACGATTTCCACCACGGCGGCGGTTAACGACACCGTCCACTTTGTCGAAACGGATCGGACGACGTTCCCGCGGCGCTTCTACCGCATAGTCCCTGAACCAATGCCGTTGGCCGCTGATCAGTGATTTAGGCTGATTCGGAATTTGTTTACGTGGAACTGAGCGCCGACGCGTGCTTGTGGCGTGAAGGAGGATAGCCTATCTCTGGCGCATGAAATTCTCCGTGAGCGTTGCCGCCGCCCTGTTGTTTACCGGCAACGCGGGTCGTGCGTGTGATCTTTGCGCCGTTTACAACGCGAGCGCGGCACGCGGGGAACACAAGAGCGGATGGCACGCAAGTCTCGCCCAGCAGTTTACACATTCCGGCACGCTCCAGGAAGACGGCGAGGAGATCCCGGATCCGATCAATCAGTATCGAGACAGTTCGGTGACGTCCTTGCTGGTCGGGTACAATGTCACGCCGCGTTTTGGGTTGAGCCTGAATGTTCCATATATTTACCGCTCGTTTCGCCGGGCCGAAGGATTCGAAGTGGAGCGCGGCAGTGAATCGGGCCTGGGGGACATTGCGCTTTTGGGACGCTTCAACGCAGTAACAACGTTCGAACATGATATGTCGCTCTCGGTCAGCTTTTTCGGCGGGGTTGAATTTCCCACGGGGGATACGGATCGCTTGCGAGAAGAGGTCAACGAGGTGGAGGTGCCGGGAGCGCCCGAATCGGGCGTGCACGGGGACGACCTGGCGCTCGGTTCGGGATCATTCGACGGGATCGTGGGAGCGGCCAGCACGGTGAGTTGGAAGCGCTGGTTTCTGAGCGTCGATGCACAGTATTTCATCCGGACGCGCGGAGATTTCGGATATCGATTTGGGAACGAGCTGGCGGTTTCGGGAGGGCCCGGATTTTACATCCTGTTTGAGGAGGAGATGACGCTGGGGCTGCAAGCGAATTTCAATTACGAGACCAAAGCGCGGGACCACATTGCCGGCGAAAAGAAGGATGAGGGAATGCTCATGTCGTGGTACACGGGGCCGGGAGTTGTTTTCACGTTTGGGGAAAATTTTAGCGCGACGGCGTATGTCGATATTCCATTGACCGTCGTGAACCAGGGAGTTCAAGTGGCGCCGGATTACCGCGTGCGGGGTGGTGTGACCTGGGTGTTTTGAGGCCGGTCGTCAGTGATCAGGATTTTGTGTCCGTTTGGGTTGGAGCTAGACTGCCTTTGAGGTCGAGCAGTGGTTGTTGGTTGATGCCGATCAAGCCGTGGCGCGGACGGTCGAGATCGGCAATGAGAGTGATGACGACGGCAATCAACAACGGCAACGAAACGTTGGCGAAAGTGCTCCGCGCGCCACTGGCCCCGGCGCCATAACCACTGGCGCAACAACCGCAGGCCGACACGGCCAGCACCAGGAGCCAGACCGCTCCGGGCACATGCGTGCGCAACGCATGCAACCGCGCGGCATCAAGGTCTATGGTTTCGTTTAGCGTGTTGATGAAGGTTGCGACAATCGGGGAAGGAGTTTCCTTTCCCGCGGCAATGGCATGGCTCCACAGCTCGCGCTGAATCTTCGCCGCGTCCTTTTCGGCGGCGGCTTGCCCAGCCCTGTCAGCGCCCGCTCCATAAAACTCAAGTCGCACGTCGACGTAACGCCGCAATAAATCTTCGACGGCGGCCTGATGGGCTGGCGGAAGCAGCGAGGCGCGCAGATAGGTCGTGCCGATGGCATTGGCCTCGTCGAGAACCAGTTCCCTCCGTTTCTCATAACGGCCTACTGCCATGGCAAAGGTAAAGCCAAGCAAGAGAGCGAGCAGGCCCAGCATTGCGCCCTGGACCCCGCCAATCTGACCTTTGCGAGCCTCATCCTTCGCCCGGTGGAGTCGCAGGCCAAAACGAAAGCCGAGTTCCGCGGCCGCCAACAGGAACAAGGAAACAATGACGATGACACGCCATTGGTTCGTGAAAATCTGTCTCAGGATTTCGTCAATCACGAGCGAGGTCGTTTTCAGGCGTGTCGGTCACTCGAATATCTCCTCGCTGGCGCGGTCGCGGCGCTGGCGATCAAATCAAACGCAGCGCACGCTGCGGCGCTCGGATTTGACTTAACTCCCACTTTGAGTGTTAGCGTTTCACGGAAGACCGGGTCGAGCTATTGGACTTTAGGGCAACGCCTGATCGGTGAGAGTTGTTGGCTGAGGGCCTGTGAACAGGAGCAAACAGAGGAAACGGAGAGAGCAACTGATCCGATCCGCGCCGCCGAGGAAAGTGGCGGCCATCGGGTATTCAACTATTGGACCAAGGTCCAATAGAAAACGGACCACGCGCCACGTCATCGTCGCGCTTGATTATGAATGCTAATTATTCTGTCCCACGATCCATCGGAGGCGCCAGCCTGATCTGTTTGTCGACGATGCTTATGGCCGGGGTTTGTTCCGCTGCCACCGACCCCGCCGCGGAGGCCGCCGATCTTTGGGACGTGCAAATCGGATTCCCGTTATGGGCCAGCGGCCTGGAGGGCGAAGTCGGCGTGCGGAATCGGTCGGCCGAAGTGGATGACGATTTCGACGATATCTTCGACACACTTGATTTTCTCTTCCCTCTAAACTTAGAGGTCCGCTACTGCCACCACTGGCTTTTTTTCGCCAACACGATGTACCTGGAAACCACCACGGATGCGCAGCCGGGGAGATTACTCGGCGCAATCGGAGTTGACGAAGTCCAGTTGAAAGAGAAGGAACTGCAGTCCGATTTTGGCATTGGCTACAACCTCTTTCCTCATGGGGCGGTTCGGCTCGAACCGTTCCTGGGTGGCCGCGTTACTTCGT
>DASRHX010000661.1:0-4047 GCA_035650295.1 Bryobacteraceae bacterium
GCGATGGCCGCTGGGCGCTCACGCATGAGATCGAGCGCTGGGACAGCGACATCATGATGATCGACAACTTCCGCTGATCGCCTCCGTTTATCACTATCCCTCAACAGCTTAGGTTCCGTAGGCACGGTGCGCACGTTTCGATTGGCAGGCCGTATCGGTCATATTCGGGGCAGCCGAAAAGGAGGCGCAAGATGAGTTTCATTCGACTGCTCACCATCGCTCAGACGATCCTCGTCTTCAGCAGTGTTGCCGAGGCTCAACCGCAAAATCTTGGAGGCCATAGCATTGAAGGCG
The DNA here is from genome assembly GCA_035650295.1 of Bryobacteraceae bacterium. GTDB lineage: Bacteria > Acidobacteriota > Terriglobia > Bryobacterales > Bryobacteraceae > JAFLBB01. Next base: position 295 of record DASRHX010000661.1, read on the forward strand.
CCTGGAACGTGACGATTAACTACACGGGGCTCCCGCCGTGCAAGTCGGCGCCCGCAGTGTTCACTCGCGAAGGGACGATGATCGCGGACTCGTGCTCTCCGTTTCTCGGAGCGGGATACGGTTCGTGGAAACGCACTGGAAACCGCGAGTTCGCATCAACGTTTATAGGTAACATCTACAACACTAATGGTTCAGTGACCGGCAGCTATAAAGTGCGGGCCGCCGGATCACTTGATCCGTCCGGGAATGTTGGGAGCGCCACTTTCAAGACTGAGATTTTCGATACATCCGGCAACGTAACTGCGGTCCTCACCGGAACGGTCATCTTGAGACGGATCGAAGTCGAGCCCTTATGAGGTGAGTACTGCCGTGCGTGCCTCGCGGTTGGATTAGAATCGCTTTGCTCTGAGGATGGTTTGATAATGCGCCGTCATGTATCGGTTCAGTGGCTCACCGAGTTGCGATCCCGTATTCCGTGCGTTCGTGGCACCGGAGCGGCCTTATTCGCATTGGGGCCGCTTATCGCCCAAAGCCCAGCCGTTTGCCAAAACCTGTTATTCCTGCGTGAGTTTCCGCTGTACAGCAATCCGGCTGCGATCGCACTGGATGCCACTGGCATTTACACATTGCGTCTGACGAGCCAATCCGCCGGTAATCAGACCGTCTCTCTAATGAAGCTTGCCTCCAGCGGGACGGAGTTGTGGACCCGGCCTTTTGTGGGTTCAGCTGCGAGCTCTGCCGGAGGTGTCGCAGTTACGGCGCAGGGAATCTACGTTGCTGCAACCAGCCTTTCTGGGTCCGCCAACACCGCCACCTTCGATATATTTGCCGGCAGGTTCACCAGCGCAGGCACGCTGCTGTGGACTCGGCAGATGCGTTTGCCGACCGCCAACGATTTCGCGCGAGCCGTTGCAGCGGATGATAGTGGAGTCTATGTCGTCGGCCAGCGGGACCGCGAAGGCGTGATTCGCAAATATGATCCCGGAGGCAATGAGCTGTGGACCCTGGAACTCGACGCGCCTGGTGATGGGTACCACGCCCCTCTCGGGATGACTGTGGACGCGACCGGCATTTATGTGGCCGGAGTCCTTCAGCCAACCGGGGAGGGCACAGTCGGATTCTTGCGGAAATACACGAAGAACGGAGTCCAAATCTGGGATCGCCAATTCGGTCAAATCGCACGCGGCGTGGCGCTCGATGCGAATGGACTTCTGGTGGTGGGCTGGGCCGCCGGGCAGGTTGACAGCAGTACTGCGGCCGGCTCCAATTTCCTGCGCAGGTTCAACACCGATGGAGATGAGCTATGGAGTCGACAGGTCGGCGGCATGCAGGCCGGGATATTCGCTGATGCGGGAATAACTGCGGATTCTTCGGGAGTGTACGTCACGGGCGCTACGCGCGACCGCGGAGCATTACCTGGCCAGTGTAGTCAGGGAGCACAGGACGCCATAGTGCTCAAATTCGATAGCAATGGATCTGAAGTGTGGGCGCGCCAGTTCGGCACCTGGGAGAACGATTACGCAAGGACAGTGACTACGGATGCAACTGGACTATACGTGGCGGGCGACCGGCTTCTGGCAAAGTTTGAGAAAACGGCGGTCTCAGGCGAGGCTTCACGACCGCGAATCGGTTTCGGCTGCGTTGTAAATGCGGCGAGTCACCTGGGCGGTGGGATTGCTCCCGGCGAGATCGTGACGATTTTCGGCTCAGGAATTGGTCCGCCGCAACCAGTCTCGCAGCGTACTGAAGAAGGACGGCTCGCCGCGGAGTTGGCCGAAACGCGCATTCTGTTCAATGGCGTTCCTGCACCACTGCTCTATGTCTCGGATCGCCAGAGTAGTGCGGTCGTCCCCTACGGAGTAGCCGGTTCAGGGTCGGTGCAGGTTCAAGTGGAGTACCAGGGAGTGCGCTCGAACAGCCTCCCTGTACCTGTGCTCATAGCTCGCCCGGGCATTTTCACTCGGGACGGTACGCATGCCGTCGCCCTCAACGAGGATGGTAGCGTAAACTCCGCCTCGAATCCTGCTCGCGGGGGCTCTGTTCTCACTCTTTTTGCGACAGGTGAGGGACTGACCTCGCCAAGAGTACCCGACGGCATCATTCTCGGGAACACTCTCCCTAAACCGGCTTCGGAGTTATCTGTGTACTTCCACCTTTCGGAGGACGACTGGCCTGTAGCCGGCCAGATATTGGAGTTAGGCGGCTTGTCAGGTTCGGTGGCCGGTTTGCTTCGACTACAGGTGCGAGTGCCAGAGGGCGTTGTAGCGAATAACGCGCTGCCCGTCTCCATGGCGGTACGCTCCGGGGACGCTTTCATGATCGGATCTCAAGTGGTTACAGTTGCGGTTCGGTAGCCGGAGCAGGCAATGAAGAGCCCGAAGATTACCACGACCCCGGCGCGTCGGAAACGCACACGCCGAGTCGCGCCACAGCCGACAGCCCGGCTGGTCGTATCTCATCCCGTGCCGCCGATAGATGAATTGCCCTTGGCGGCCCGCGCGGCTGCCATTTCCGAAATGTCACTCGGCGCCGACCGCACGAATTACCTGGTCAACGAGTCAGAATTCCCCACATACGCAGTGACGGGTGCGTTGCCGAATCAGCGGATCCTGTGGTCGCTGTGGCTGAACGATGTTCTTGTCGTGCAAGACCAGGAGTTCGCAACGCAGACGGATAGTGAAGGCAACTGGTCGGGGCGCGGTTCGGCCTGGACCATAGATCATGTGGGATTTTGGAAGGTCCTGGCGAAAACGGGTGAACTTCAGGCCGCAATCAGGTTCATGGTTTCGTCCGATCTTGGCCAGCCGGAACCGGTGCCGCCACATGAAATGCTGGGGGTGACGCACGTCGCTGGACATTACCGCTTCGCGACAGCGGATTCTGACCTGGGGCCAGAATCTTTTCTGGTAGAAGGGACCAAGCATATTCGTAATCTGGGCGCGCGGCATGTGTTCATATATCTTTCCCCGCAGTACCGAAGCGATTATCCCTTTGATGACTTCGACGGCATCGCTTATACAAGTCTGACTTCTCTGGCCGATAGCCCCGCATACCGTGAGCTTTTTAGTCTGCCATTTCAGACTGTGATTTTGACGGCCTACACGTTCGCCAATTGGCAGTGGATTCAGAGCCGTGGTCAGGCCGGTGCCGTGCCATTCGATGCGCAAGGCGAAAGTAACGAGCTCGCCGAACTCGTTCGCCATCTGGCGACGCAGTATCCCGGCAAGACGTTCATCTTGAAGAACTGGGAGGGAGATTGGCAGATTAAGCTCAGCTACGAGCTCGACGCTGTTGCCTCTACGCAGCAAGTGGCCGAGTTCGTCGAATGGACACGCGCCCGGCAAGAAGGTATAGCCGAGGGTCGCAACTCTTCGCGGGTTCAGAACGTGAAACATGCGATCGAATTCAATTTGATCCACTTGGCTCAGCGAGAGCTGCCGTCGATGCTCATGAGCGTGATCCCCAAGGTTGAAAGCGATCTGATCGCTTACGCGTCGTGGTGGACCCTCGGGCGGGGCAGTGATCTCGTGCGCCACGTGCACGACGATCTTACCTTCATCCGAAACCTGCCTGGTATCGGACGGCGACCAATCATAGTTACAGAGTTCGGCCTCAGCTATCTAGAGCCCGAGCTAGAACGACGGACCAGGGAAGCCGTTACTGCATTTTCTCGGGCAGAAATTCCATTGGCGTTCTACTGGCAGATCTTTGACAATGGTCCGGATCTGGCACTGGTCGGACGTGAGGGAACGA
>DASRHX010000662.1:0-14629 GCA_035650295.1 Bryobacteraceae bacterium
GTCATCGGAGTAGCGGGCGGCGAGTACGGCGTGCGTGGACTGCTGGACGCCTACGACGCTAAGACGGGCAAGCAGGCCTGGCGCTTCTGGACGATCCCTGGTCCGGGCGAACCGGGCAACGACACGTGGAAGGGCGATAGTTGGAAAACCGGATCCGGTGGCACGTGGGTTACCGGTGCGTACGATCCCGATACGAATTTGGTCTATTGGGGTACCGGCAATCCGGGTCCCGATTGGAATGGCGACGTCCGCCTGGGTGATAACCTTTTCGCCGACTGCCTGCTCGCGCTCGATGCGGACTCGGGCAAGCTCAAATGGTATTTCCAGTTTACGCCGCATGACATCCACGATTGGGACGCCACCGAGGTTCCGGTTCTGGTCGACACCGATTTCCGCGGGCAGAAGCGGAAACTGCTTTTGTTCCCGAACCGCAACGCATTCTTCTACGTGCTGGATCGGGTTACCGGCCAGTTTTTGCACGGCAAGCCGTACGCCAAACAAACGTGGGCCAAGGGGCTGGACGACAATGGACGGCCGATTCGCATTCCCGGCACCGAACCGACGCTGCAAGGGACCAAGGTCTGGCCATCGGTGGCGGGTGCGAATAACTGGTACAGCCCGAGTTACTCGCCGATGACGAACCTGCTCTATGTAGCCGTGCGGGAAGCCGGCTCCACTTACTATATTGGCGAAGCCGACTATAAGCCCGGTGAGCGCTTCGATGGCGGCGGCTTCCGCAACGTCCCGGGCGAAGAAGAGTGGGGAGCGATCCGCGCTTTCAAACCGGCCAGCGCGGAAGTAGCTTGGGAGTACAGGCTACACACTCCGCCATACGCGGGCGTGATGGCCACCGCCGGCAATCTGCTGTTCGGCGCGACGAACGAGGGCCAGTTCTTTGCCCTGCAAGCGACTACGGGCAAGCCGCTGTGGCGTTTCCAGGCGACCAGTCTGCTGGTCCGCTCGAATCCGATGAGTTATCTTTCCGATGGCAAGCAGTATGTGGCGATGACGATGGGTAATTCGCTCTACGCGTTCGCCCTGGAGTGAGAATTCGGCGGGCCGGCGTGTTCCTTGCTATAAATGGCACTCCTGTTGCAAGACGGGGCTAGCGCTTGAAGAACCAGAGCCAGAAATACTGCTCGTTGGCGCCATGGCGGTGGCGGGGTTCAAAGCCTGTTCGCTCTGCCAATTCAACAGCCTGGTCGTCGGAGAATGTAACGCCGATCCAGGTGTCGTCCGGTGTCGATTCGTAGGCAATTCCATCGGCCTCGACATAGCCCTGCACCTGAAACTTAAACAAGGCTCCGGGCCGGAGGAACCGGGCAACTTCGCGAACATAGGTTTCGATCACCGCACGGCTGGGGATGTGCTGGAAGACGATGGTGGAGAAGGCGAAATCGAACGAGCCATCGGCGGCGTGGGGGTTAAGAACGCTCAGGTCGGTGCCATTGTTCTGAAACGGATGAGCGTTTGGACGGTCTCTTAGGAAGAGCCGGGCGCGTTCGACCATTTCGCCGCTGATGTCCACGGCGTAAACCTCCCCGAACAGGCCAGCCAGCGCGCGTGTCACTCGTCCGGCTCCGCAACCGATTTCGAGCACGCGCATTTGCTTGGGGTCCTTGCCCTGGCAGATGTTGCCCATGTCGGTGAGAACCTCTTCGGCCACGGTCTGTTCGCCGGAGGCGACAAACTGCTCGTCGGTCCAATCCTGCCGCTCGGTGTTGACGTAGAATCGGGCGTTCTCGCGTGCCCTGTCGTCCCAATCGCGGCGCATTTTTTCCAGTTGCTGTTCAGGGGTCAATTCCGGAGTCATTCCTCCATATATGGTACGCGTCCGTGACGTTGGCGGACGGAGGCTGGTGCGGAAAAGCGCATGTTATATTGAAAAGGAACCTCTAAGGGCGGCTAGCTCAGTTGGGAGAGCACCACGTTCGCAACGTGGGGGTCGTGGGTTCGAATCCCACGCCGTCCACCAACTTTCAGCATTTGGTTTCAATGGTTTGCACGCCGACTGCGGGTTCCTCCGCTAAAACATTTGCGCACTCGTGAAGTTGCGCAGCTGTTCCAGCGTGACCGAATTTTCGTAACCGATCACGAATTCCAGGTTGGCCGGGTCGACGCAGCGCGCGGGATCGTCCATCACCCGCACGGAATGATCCAGCGTCAGCGACTCGCGCGTGCCGGAAGCCAGCCGCGGCGACCTCGACGCCCGTCCCTCGAATCGAAATCCCGCCGCTTCGATTCGCGAACGCAAGGCCGCGTTCTCCGATTGCCGGAGGCGCGTCATGAAGCGATTTCGCCAATTGTTGTAGGTGAGGCGTGCCAAGCGGCGCGCTTCCAGCTTGGACGCGTCGTCGCCAAGCGCCCAGAGCCGCCGAATTTGCGCCATGCTGTCGGTGGCTAGCTGGTTACCGCAGGAGTTCCAGAGCGTCGCGAACTCCTCGGGCATGCCCGCTGGCGTACGCAAACCTCGCCAGTGCGCGAGTTGCTCGGCGGTCAGCGTGACCCCCGTCTCACGCACTCGAATCACGCGGATCACGCCCGACTCGAACCGCGCGCCCTCGGCAAATGCCGCCTCTACAGCCCGGGCCACCTCAGCGTCGGCCCGAAGCACTCGTTGCACCTGCCGCTCCCGGCCGAGAACTACCATTAACCGCTCAATCCCAGGCAGTCTCAGCATGACCGCTCTCATGCGGACAGCCATTTGAGCCAACCGGCCGCCGCCACGGCTGGCGCTACCCAGGACCATTCCCGCCCGTGCGGCATTGCCCACTCCTTCGGTACCCACGGCGAGCAGCACCTGAATGATGACTTCAAAGGCGATCTGGCCGGCAATCTCTCCGATCAGTTCGCCGAGCTGGCGCGCGCCGCGAGAGGAGAGGTCCGCCGTGATCGCCGAGCCGGCATGCTCGCCAAGCAGCCGCCCGATATCCCTGCTGACTGCAACGTAGTCGGCAGGCCGAACCGCCATGTCCGTCAGGGTGGCGTTCACGGCCGAGGCCAGCGCCCGGGCGTCCTCAATCTGCCGGCGCCTCAACTCGCGATGCGCCGAATCGGTCAACAGCACCGTGATCTCCCGCGTGATCGCGTAGGCCAGCGCCGGCGGGCTGAACGCAACGGCAAGCTGGAACAGGTCCACCAGCGACATCACCAGGTTTCGCAGCCCCATACCCAGTCCATAGAGGCCGCCGAGGTTGTAGCCAAGGATGAATTCGACGGGATTGGCGGTGACTCGCGCCGCCAGATCGGTTTTGAGCGTGCCAGGAATGCCGCTATCGAGGCCCAAAATGAAGCCTTCCATGAACTGTTTGTCGAGCTGCGACAGAAGCAGGATCGATTGGCCGTTCGAGGCCGGGCCGGCAGTGACGAACTTACGAATCTCCTCCAACTGGTCGGGGGGAACAGCGTTTTGAGGAATGGTGGATTGGGCGGCGGCCCACGCCGTGCGCGCCCGCCTCGCGCGGACGGCGGCCATCGCCGCCTCCAGCCGTGGGACGTTGATCCCGGCCTGTGAAATTGCGCCATTCCAGCTCGTGGGGTCCATGGGCAGACCCTGGCCGGCTAATTCGTCGAGGGTATCCAGAATGACCACCATCCAAATTCCATTCAGACGGCGGAACATCCCTACGTAATCTCTACGCCGGAAACATTCGACTGCTTGCGGGTCGCTCATCACTAGCGAAAAGCGAGAATGCCGGGCATATCCCGCCAGGCTAGTGGAGAAAGCAGCCCGCGCCTTGCAATTCTTCGGCCATTTTTCACATGAATCAGTTTCCGAGGGGCATTTCCGGAAACTTTTTTGGCCTTAGCGGACTATAATGATGGCAGATGAGCTCCCTGTCGCCCCGGCTTCAACTCAGAGTCGCGCAGAAGCAAATTCTCACTCCTGGACTCGTCCAGATGGTGTCGCTCCTGCAGATGAATCGCCTGGAGCTGAAAGACTTAATTGCCTCTGAAGTAGCCCAAAATCCGGTATTGGAAGAGACCGCTGACGGCGAGGAACTGACTCCTCAAGAGGTGCAGTCGCTGCTCGAGCGCGAGCGGGCCCCGGATCCCGCCGACCAGACCATTCTCGAGGTGTCGGAGTCCGCGGAATCGATACAGGGTTCCGAGGCCAGTGCCGGTGAGGCGTTTGCCGAGCCGTTCACCGAGATATTTACCTCCTCGGAGGAGGCCGACGTTGTACCCATCATCGATGCGCCGCAGTCATCGGACCCCTTCGACGAGATCGACTTTGGCACATTTTTTGACGATTACCTCGACCCCGGTTTTAAGTCGCCGGCGAGCGAAATTTCCGATAAGCCGTCGTTTGAAACCTTCCTCTCGTCGCCCATCACGCTCTCGGACTACCTGGAATCGCAGTTGAGCCTGGTGGTGTTGAACGATGACCTTCGCACGGCGGCCGACGTCATTATCGGCAACCTGGACGAAGCGGGCTATCTGACCGATCCGTTGGAAGAGCTGGCGCGCGACGAGGAGATCACTACCGAGCAGTTGGCCGAAGCCTTGAAGGTGGTTCAATCGCTCGACCCGGCCGGGGTGGGCGCGCGGACGGTGCAGGAGTGCCTGCTCCTGCAGTTAGAGAGCCGCAACGGAAAGGGCGGGGTAGCGTGGCAGATCGTCTCTAACTATCTCAATCTGGTGGAAACGCGGCAGATGAAGGAATTGGCCAAGGTTTTGGGCCGTCCGATGAGCCACGTCGAGATTGCACTCGAAGTGATCCGCCACCTCGATCCGAGGCCCGGTCTGCGGTATTCCGGCCCCGGCGCGCGGCAGATTGAGCCGGACGTCTACATCACCAAGGACGGCGACGGCTGGATCATCCAACTGAACGACGACGATATCCCCGTGTTGCGGCTGAACTCGCAGTACCGGCGGCTGCTCGACCGCGATCAGGAACCAAGCAAAGAGGTCCGTAACTATGTCAAGGAGCGGTTTACCAGCGCGCTGCTGCTGATGAAGAATATCGAGCAGCGCAAGCAGACCATCATGAAGGTTTGCGAATCGCTGGTTCGCCGCCAGACAGATTTTCTGGACTACGGTTTGGACCAATTAAAGCCGATGATGATTAAGGAGATCGCCGAAGAAATCGGCGTTCATCCCTCGACGGTCAGCCGTGCCGTTTCGAGTAAGTATGCGCACACGCCACAGGGCGTCTTCGAGTTGCGGTATTTCTTTTCCGAAGCTGTCCAAGGTCCCGCGGGCAGCGAGACGCCGCTGTTATTGCTGAAGCGCAAGGTAAAGAAGATGATCGAGGAGGAGGATTCCCATCACCCGCTAACCGACGATCAGATCACCGCGCTGCTGCGCAACGACGGCATTCAGGTCACCCGGCGTACGGTAGCCAAGTACCGGGAAGACATGAAAATTCCCTCCACGCATCAGCGAAGAAATCGCAATTGATTCAACCCGGCGTAAGGCCAGATGTGGGTTTGGCCATGCACCGGGGATGAGGAGGACCGATGAAAATCGCTTATACCGGACGGCTTGAAAAGGTCGATCCGCTCTCCCAGAAGAAGTTGGATGCTCGCGTGGCCAAGTTGAGCAAGCTGCTCGACGGCAACAGCGAAAAGGAAGCTCACGTCATCTTCACCCGCCAACGGCACACGCACCAGGCCGAGATCACGGTGAACTATTACGACCACCCCCTGGTGGGCGTAGGTGAGGCCAGCGAAAAGCTGCCGGCGCTGATGATGGCCGTCGACAAGCTGGAAAAGCAGCTGGTGAAGCATCGAACCAAGTGGCGTGACGCCAAGCGCAATGGAGCGGGGTCGCTGAAAAACGGGCTGCCAGCGGCCGAGTCCGCACCCGTGACCGAAGAGGCCGAAGCGCCCAGAATCAACCGGGTGCGTCTGACACGCAAGCCAATGAGCGCGGAGGAAGCGATGATGGAGATGAACGCGAAGAAGAATTACATCGCGTTTCGCGACTCCGACTCCGGCGGCGTTTCGATTTTGATCCGTCGCGCCGACGGCCATTTCGATCTCGTCGAGGCCTGATACCTTATCTTTCATGCCGCCGCGTTCCCCGGATTCAAAATCCAAACAGGCCAAATCCAAGCCCGGGGCAGCGGCGCACTTACGCAAGGCGGCCGCCCCCTCGGCGGATGGGTCGCACAATCCGGAACTGATCCTCATTACAGGCTTGAGCGGTTCGGGCAAGGGCACCATGCTGCGCTGCCTCGACGACCTGGGCTTCTATTCGGTGGACAACCTGCCGCTCGAGTTAATGGAGAAGTTCGCGGAACTTACCAAGGACTCGCCTAATATCCGGCGCGCGGCGCTGGTGGTGGATGTACACGATGCCCGCAACCTGGAGCGGTTTCCCGCTATTTATGCGGCGTTGAAGCGCAAACTGCGCTGCACGCTGGTGTATCTGGAAGCGGAACGCGACATTATTGTGCGGCGGTTCAGCGAGACGCGGCGGCCCCATCCGTTGGGTACGGAGCGCTCTGTGACGCGCAGCGTGTTGATGGAGCGCGAGCAACTATCGCCCATCCGCGATATGGCTGACCTCATCCTGGACACTTCGCGGTTCAACGTGCACGAGTTCAAGGAAGTCGTCAAGGAGAAGTTCTCCGGCGTGCACGCGTCGGAGACGATCCGGGTGTATGTCACCAGCTTCGGCTACCGGAATGGCGTGCCGCACGACGGCGACCTGGTGTTCGACGTGCGCTTTTTGCCGAATCCGAACTACATTCCGGAGTTCAAGCCACTGACGGGCCGCAATCCGCAGGTCGCCCGCTATATCCGCAGCTTTCCGCAGACGCAGGAGTTCGTCTCCCGCATTTCGGAGATGCTGATTTACCTTCTTCCGCACTACATACGCGAAGGCAAATCCTATCTCACGATCGCCTTCGGCTGCACAGGCGGGCAACACCGGTCGGTGTTCATCGCCGATGAGATTGGAAAACGGCTTAAGAAAGCCGGATTTCACGTGCGGACGACGCACCGCGACGCTCCGGACACGCGAAAATCTTGAGCAGCCTTAATGTCAATCCAGACGCCACGACAAAGTGTGTCTCATCACCAAAAGATCTGAGCTAAAATTCTGGCATGGCCTTCTGTGCATCCTGCGGCACCGAAGCAAAGGGTGCGTTTTGTGAGCAGTGCGGCGCCTCCCTCAGTTCCCCCGAAGCCACCATCCGCCTTTCCAACGAGGAACGTTCCAGCGAGATGCCGGAGAACGTCGCATGCGCTCTATGCTATTTCCTCGGCTTCATAACAGGAATTCTCTTTCTGATATGGCCCGCCTACAACCGGAATCCGAAAGTCCGATTTCACGCCATACAGTCGATTCTCTTTTCGGCCAGTTACATGCTCATTGTGTTCATCGTGGGAGTGGTACTGCCGTTCGGGCTATCGAAGATTGTGGCTCCGGTGATCCAGCTGGGGAGCCTTGCGATCTGGCTCCATATCATGTGGCAGGTGTACAAGGAGCGGGAAGTGGTGCTGCCGGTGATCGGCGATCTGGCGAAAAAGCAGGCGTAGCCGGAATCACGCGGCGTGCGTCGTATATGGCAGTGTTCAAAGTTTGCCTCTCCCTGATTGCTTTGTGCGCCTTGTTGCCGGCGCAGGGGCCGCCCATCGGGATTATCGACTTCTACGGCCGCCAGCGCGTGCCGGAAGACAAGTTGATGAAGGCTCTGGGCAAAAAGGTGGGCGACAGCCTGCCCCGCTCCAAGGGCGACGCCGAGGAGCAACTCGAACAGGTCGAAGGCGTGGTCCGAGCGCACTTGGAGGCCGCCTGCTGCGAGGACGGCAAAGCGATTCTCTATGTCGGAATCGAAGAGAAGGGCGCACCGCATTTCGACTTCAATGCGCCGGGCGCCGAACCAGCGGTCCTTCCCAAAGAGATTCACGACGAGTATGTCGCGTTCCTGGCCGCCGTAGGGTTGGCGGTGCGGGCGGGCGAAACTTCGGAGGACCTGTCGCGCGGCCACTCCCTGATGGCCAACGCCACTTGCCGCGCCCACCAGGAGAAGTTTCTCGCATTGGCCGAGGCGGAGTTGCCTCGGTTGCGGGAAGTGTTGCGGAAATCGTTCGATCCGGAGCACCGCGCGATTGCCGCTTATGTCATCGGCTACGCGCCGAAGAAGGACGCGGTGATCGACGATCTGCAGTATGCGTTGCGCGATCCCGACGATACAGTGCGCAACAATGCCATGCGGTCGCTGGGGGCGATGGCGATTCTGGCGCAGAAGCAACCTGAGCTCGAGTTGCGCATTTTACCCACGTGGTTCATTGAGAGCCTGAACTCGATCATCTGGCAGGATCGAATCACCGCGGCGAACACGCTGGTGACACTGACCGAATCACGCGACGTGACGCTTATGAGCCACCTGCGCGAGCGGGCGCTGCCGGCGATTCGCGAAATGGCGGGTTGGAAGCACCTGCCGCATGCGCTGCCGGGATTCATTCTGGCGGGACGGCTGGCGGGAATAGGCGAGAGCGAGGTTCAGGGATTGTGGGAGCGCGGCGACCGCAAGGCGCTGTTCGACAAGCTCAACGCTTCAACCAGGCCAGCAGGGCAGCCGGGTCGTCCGAAATAATCGCGTCGACTTTGGCGTCCACCAGTTTTCGCCACTCCGCTTCCTCGTTTGCCGTCCAGGGAACGACTTGCAGGCCGGCTTTGTGCGCACGCTCGACGAAGCCCGGGTTTACGAGCCGGTAGTGCGGCGAGATGATCGGCGCGCCCAAATCCACGGTTGCTTTCACGGGGTCCCACGTGCCGAATGGTTCAAAGAGCGCAGACAGACGGATCTCGGGAGCCATGGCTTTCATCGCTCTGAGTGTGCGGAAGTCAAAGCTCTGCACGATCACGCGCTTTTCCAGCTTGTGTTTGCGGATTGCCTCGAGCAGGAGGCGTGAGAACTCTTCGGGCGAAGGCGTCAATTCGGGCTGCTTGGCGAAAATTTTGGTTTCGACGTTGAACTCGAACGTTCCGCGAGGCGCGAGTGCGAACACTTCATCGAGCGTGGGCGCTTTCGTGCCGGGGACGGGTTCCTGACGCGGAAACTGCGGGTTGCGTTTGGCGCCGCAGTCCCACAGGCGAAGCTGGTCGAGCGTCATCTCGCGAATGACGTTCGTGCCCTTCCAGCCGGCGGGTGCCGTGCAGATGGCCTCTGAGAGTTTGGGGTCGTGCGAGACGACGAGGACGTTGTCTTTCGTTACCGCGAGGTCGAGTTCGAGCACGTCAGCGCCGATCTTCAGCGCGTACTCGAAGGCGGGCATGGTGTTTTCCGGGCGAACGGCGCGCGCGCCGCGGTGGCCGTGAACGAGGATAGGGGAAGCAGCTTGAGCGTTCATGAGCAGAATGGATAACGCCAAGGCAAATCGAGCAGCCATCGTATGAGCCTATATTATGATTGTCACGGCGCTATGAAAGACGACACCCTCTCCCCTGTCTCACGGCGAAACATTGTGCGCGGCGCGGCGTCGGCGACCGCGCTGAGTTACTCGCGCATCATGGGAGCGAACGAACGCTTGCGCATGGGCTATATCGGCGTGGGCAATCGCGGCGACCAGGTGCATGACGCGTTTCTCGAACATGGCGATCAGGAAACCGTGGCTGTGTGCGACCTGCGCGACGACTACATGGACTTCGCGGTGAAGAAGTCGCGCGCGACGCCGAAGAAGTACAAGGACTACCGGCATGTGCTCGACGACAAGAATGTCGACGCCGTGGCAATCTCCACGCCCGATCACTGGCACGCCATCATGTTCAACGCGGCGTGCAAAGCGGGGAAAGACGTGTATGTCGAGAAGCCTCTCTCACTGACGGTGGTCGAGGGGCGGCGTATGGTGGATGTGGCGCGCGAGACCAAGCGCGTGACGCAAGTGGGCATTCATCGGCGTTCGGGCAAGTTCCTGCAGGAAGCGGCGCGGATCGTGCGCGAAGGCGGCATCGGGCATGTCACGGTGGCGCGTGGCTATCACTTGCAGAATGAATGGCCGAAGGGCATCGGAAATCCCCCAGACGAGCAGCCGTGGGATGCCGAGGCATGGGATAAGTGGTTGGGCCCTGCGCCGAAGGCTCCCTACAATAAGAACCGCGCGTTTTATAACTTCCGCTGGTTTTTTCACTACTCCGGCGGGCAGCTCACGAACTTCGGCGTGCATTACATGGACATGCTGCGGTGGTGCCTCGGCAAGGAGTCGCCGAAGGCCGTGGTGGCGATGGGCGGCAAGTACGTGGTGGAGGACAACCGCGAGATTCCGGACACGCTCGAAGTGATGTGGGATTTCGGCGGCACGATGGTGAACTTCGTTCAGTACAATGCCAACCGAGCCCCGGGCAACGCAAAGAACAGCGAGATGGAACTGCGCGGCACCAAGGGCACGATGTATCTGTGGGGCAACCGGTGGGAGATTGTGCCGGAGAACGTAAGCGATGCGCCACGGCCGGGGCGGTCGCCAGTGGACCGCCAGATGGAGAAGAACGTGGGCAAGATTGCGCCGGCGATGGAGGCAAGCTCCATGCAGGGCAGCGCCGACACGGCATTCCACGCGCGCAATTTTATGGATTGCGTGAAGAGCCGGGCGAAGTGCAACTGCGACATTCTGGATGGGCACCTGTCGACATCGGCGACGCTGATCGGGAACATCGCGTTGAAGACGAAGAGCTACCTGGAGTGGGACGGCAAGACGGAGAAGTTCACCAATAACGCGGCGGCCAACAAGCTGCTGCACTACGAGTACCGGGCGCCGTACAAGCTGGGGTAGGGCGAAACAAAATCTTTTCGCGGCTGTCCAAATCGCATGCGGGTGGAGCGTCATTCAGGTGAACGGAGACCCGAATGAAATACATTCTGATGGACTATGTGGGCGAGGCCGGTTGGCCGGAGCTTACCAGCGCGGAGAAAGAACGCTGGCTGGGTGCGTACATGGCGTACGTGGAGGCGATGTCGAAGGCGGGTGTGTTGAAAACCAGCACTGGCCTGCAGCCTTCGGCAACGGCGACGACGGTGCGCACCGTGAATGGAAAGACCCAGGTGCTGGACGGTCCCTATGCGGATACGAAAGAACAACTGGGCGGCTTTCACATCATCGAGGTAGACGATCTGGACGCCGCGTTGTCGTGGGCTGCGTGCTGCCCGACGGCGCTGCACGGGATTGTGGAGGTGCGGCCTTTAATGGATAAGTCGCTGGCACAGATTCGCCAGGAAGTGGCGTCATGAGGAAACTGACAGTGTTCAATCACGTGACATTGGATGGATACTTCACTGACGCGAGCGGCGACATGAGTTGGGCCCATAGCGGGGGCGACGATCCGGACTTTCAGAAGTTTACCTCCGAGAACGCGAGCGGCGATGGCGAGTTGCTATTTGGCCGGATCACATACGAGATGATGGCCGGCTTTTGGACGACGCCGGCGGCGAAGGAAAGCATGCCCGCCGTGGCCGAGGGAATGAACCGCATGCGGAAGACCGTGTTTTCGCGCACGCTCGCCAGTGTTTCATGGAGCAACACGCGATTGATGAAGGGCGACCTCCTATCCGAAGTACGCAAGATGAAAGATGAGGCGGGGCCGGCGATGGTGATTCTAGGAAGCGGTAGCATTGTTGGGCCGCTAGCCGGGGCGGGGTTGATCGATGAGTACCAGGTGATCGTGAATCCCATCGCGCTGGGCAAGGGGCGGACGATGTTTGGCGGCGTGAAGGAACGGCTGCAATTGAAGTTGACCCGATCACGCACATTTGGCAATGGAAAGGTATTCGTGAGCTATGAAGCGGCGTGACATTCCGGCGTTGTTGATTGCGGAGATGGCGGCTGCGCGCGCCTTGTTCGGGAGCGGCGCGTCGATTGAAGAGACGCTGAAGACGGGTGTCGAGCGGCACAAGATTCCGGCCGCGGCGGCGATGGTCGCAAGCGCGGATAAGGCCGTCTATAGCGGCGCGTTCGGGAAGCGCGATTCGGCATCCACGAATCCGCTTACCGTGGATGCCATCTTCAACATCGCCTCCATGACCAAGGCCATCACGTGCGCGGCGGCGATGCAGATGGTGGAGCGAGGCAAGCTGACGCTCAACGAGCCGGCGTCAAAGTACTTGCCTGCGCTGGGCAAAGTGGAAGTGTTGCATGGATACGACGCGGCGGGAAAGCCGATCTTAAAGCCGCCGGTGAAGACGATCACGCTAGGGAATCTGATGACGCACACGGCCGGTTTCTGTTACTCAATCTGGGATCAGCAGGCGTTCGAGTATCAGGAAAAGACGCGCGGAACCGTGCCCGCCGCAAGTGGCCCGCCGACGATTCTGATGTTCGAGCCGGGCACGCGCTGGCAATACGGAGCGGGGATCGACTGGACGGGGCGAATGGTGGAGGCCGTCAGCGGTATGAGTCTGGAAGACTACTTCCAGAGGCATCTATTGGGGCCTCTGGGGATGGTGGATACCAGCTACATCATGAAGGCCGAGAAGTTCGACCGCCTGGTGGTGAACCACTCGCGCGAGGCAGGCGGAGCGCTGAAAGAAGGGGAACGCAAGTTCCCCACGCCACCTAAGACCTATAACGGGGGCGGCGGACTGTATTCGACCGTGGGCGACTACACGCGGTTCATGCAGATGATCTTGAACAAGGGCGCCGGGCCGGGCGGGCAACGAATTCTTTCGGAGAAGTCGGTGAAGCTGATGTCGGCAAATCAGACCGGAAATCTACAGGCGGGCAAGATGCGCAGTTTCATCCCAAACAATTCGCGCGACGTCGATTTCCATCCGGGTGAGAGCGACCGCTACACGTTCGGGTTTCTAATGAATCCGAAAGCCTACGCCCAACGCCGCTCAGCGGGGAGCCTGGCGTGGGCCGGCTTCTACAACACTTACTATTGGATCGATCCGAAGCGGAATTTGTGCGCAGTGCTGATGATGCAACTGCTGCCGTTCGTGGATGAGGAAGCGGTTGCGCTGCTCGTGGAGTTTGAGCGCGCGGTGTATGCCGCTTGATGAAATAGCGCGGCGCAGCTACGGAAAACTGGTGGCCTATCTGGCGGCGCGCACGCGCGACGTGGCGGCCGCGGAGGACGCCCTGTCGGAAGCCTTCGCGGAGGCGCTCGCCCATTGGCCGGTGCAAGGCGTTCCGGCAAATCCGGAAGCATGGCTGCTGACGGTCGCGCGGCGGAAGACGATCGACATGCTACGGGCGCGGCAGCGGCACGAGAATGCGATCCGGGACGGATTGGAGGCCGCGGCAAGCGAAACTGAAATTCCAGATCAGCGGTTGGGCTTGTTGTTTGCGTGTGCGCATCCGGCGATCGAGGAGAGCATTCGCGCACCTTTGATGCTGCAGGTCGTACTGGGGCTGAATGCGGAGCGCATCGCGCCGGCGTTTCTCGCTTCTCCGGCGGCGATGGGGAAGCGGCTCGTGCGGGCGAAAGAGAAAATCCGGCAGGCCGGCATTCCGTTCCGCGTGCCAGGACGCGACGAATTGGCCGGGCGCCTGGAGACGGTCCTGGAGGCGATTTATGCGGCCTTCACGGAAGGTTGGACCGATCCGGGTGGGACCGACGCCGCGCGGCGCGATCTCGCCGAAGAGGCGCTGTTTCTGGCAAGGCTAGTAACGGAGCTGTTGCCGGATGAAGCTGAGGCATTGGGTTTGCTGGCGCTGATGCTTCATGCGGAGGCGCGGCGCACGGCGAGGCGCGATGGAAGCGGCGAATTCGTTCCGCTTGCCTCACAAGACCGGACGCTATGGGATTGGCGAATGATCGTGGAGGCCGAGGAGTTGCTGCGGCGCGCGAGCGCGCTGGGCGCGATAGGCCGCTACCAGTTGGAAGCCGCGCTGCAATCGGCCCATGTTTCGCGCTGCCACACAGGCCGCGGCAACTGGGCGGAGGTGGTGCAACTCTACGACGCGCTGATCGCTCTGACAGGGTCGCCGGTGGCGGCCGTCAATCGCTCGCTGGTGGTGGCCGAGGTGCACGGCGCGGATGCGGGGCTGGATGCGCTCGACGCGGTGGCGGCCGATGCGCGTCTGGCCGAATATCAACCTTACTGGGCAGCGCGAGCGGAGTTGTTGGCACGTACCGGCGCGCACGACGAGGCGCAACGTGCGTATGAGATGGCGATCGGCCTGGAGCGAGATCCGGCGGTGCGGCGTTTTTTGCAGCGGCGGCGGGACGAGTAGTGAGCGTGGCGGTAGCCCGTGCGCTCCGCGCGACACCGTTGCCCCTCGCTGAAAGCTAGCCCTGTCGCCTCGCGATTAGTTCGCGAACCTTGGGGACTAGATCGTGGGGAACATTCATGACCGTTTCGGAGGGCTCGACACCCGCCTCATCCTCGATCAGTGCTTCGTCCTCTGATTGGTGTTCGTAGAAAGCGAGCACTCGCTTCACTTTCGCTTCGTCCCAACCTGCCGGAAACTTGTTTTGGCTCATTGGTGTTTCTTCTTCCTGCGCCTGCGAAATGCGGCGAGAGGCTTCCCGGTTAGCTCGTATGCCGTGATGACAAACGCGCTGTCCGGCTCCGGATCGGGAACATAGATAACACGCAAATATCTCCCCGCGGCCGTTTGACCTAACGCGATCCTGGAACCTTCGCGGCCCGCCCGATCCTCAGCGGGTTTCTCCAAGACTTCAATGACCTCATCCTCATGCACCTGATGGTTCTGGACATGAGGCAGCCCGGTTGCCG
>DASRHX010000663.1:0-5262 GCA_035650295.1 Bryobacteraceae bacterium
ATCGCCGGCATCGCGATGGGTTCGCTTGCCTGCAAATCCGCGAGGGTCGCGTGGCCCTGGGCTCGGCAAACGACGCGCCGCTCGGGGTGAAGCCACTCTTCGACCCCTCGCGCTTTGACCGGCAGCCCATGCCGTCATGAAACGTGAGCTTTGACGGCATCATTCTTGGCGCCGGCCACAACGCTTTGGTCCTGCAGGCTTACCTCTCGCGCTGCGGACTGAAAACACTCACGGTGGATCGCGCCCCAACTTCCGGCGGCGGACTGATGACCCTCGACCATCCGCGCCTGTCCGGCTTCCGGTATAACCCGCACTCGTTCTTCCATCGCGCCGTGACCGCGATGCCGTGGTATCGCGATCTCGAACTGGAACACCACGGCGTCCGTTATCTCGAACCGAAGCTCAATGTCGCGATGATCCTGCGCGACGGGCGTGCCCTCGAATGGTGGACCGACCTCGACCGCACCGTCGCCTCCTGCGCAGCGTTCTCAAAGCGCGACGCGGACGAACTTCGGCGCCTGGCCGAGGAATTCAAACCGATCGTGGAAAAGATTCTTCTGCCCGAAGCGCAATCGCCGCCGCTGGAGCCGGGGTTGCGCCGCAAATTGCTCGAGCGTTCCGCCCTCGGCCGTCGGCTGCTCGAAATCTCCGCGTTGTCCCCGCTCGAATTTGTCACGCGCCACTTCGAAAACGACACGGTGCGCGCCGGCCTGCTTTTCTTCAATGGCCTGCGCGAAGTAGACCTCCGCTTGAAGGGCTTCGGCCACTCCATCCCTGCTCTCCTCGCCTCGCGCGCCAAAGCGCAGATGGCCGTCGGCGGGACCGCCAGCCTCGCGCATGGCCTCGTGGCCGACATCACTCAGCATGGCGGCCAAATCCGGTGCGGCATCGAATTGCGCCGCATCCTCGTGCGCAACGGACGCGCTGCGGGCGTGGAATTGACCACCGGGGAGCAGATTCACGCAAGCGCCTTCGTCGCCTCCGGGCTGAATCCGCAACAAACGTTCCTCGATCTGCTGCCGCCCGAAGCGGTGCCCGCGTCGGTTCGCGAAAAGGCGGCGCAGTTCCAGTACAACTTGCTCGCGCCGCTGTTCGGTCTGCACCTCGCGCTGGACGAGCCGCCACGTTACGCTGCGGCCGCGCAGCATCCAGAACTCAACGAGGCGTTCATGGTCCTCATCGGACTTGAAAGATTCGGCCAGTTCCATGACATCGTTGCCGCTCACGAACGCGGTGAAATTCCATCCCCTATGGCTTGGGGCGCGTGCCCCACATTATTCGATCCAGCGCAAGCCCCTCCCGGCAAACACGCGGCCTTCCTATGGGAGAAACTACCCTTCGCCCTGCGCGGCGACCCGGCCAATTGGGCGAAAGAGAAGGAAGCTCACGGCGCGAGACTGCTCGACCTCTGGCGCGAGCTCGCGCCGAACCTGCGTCGCGGCATCATCCGGGACCAGCTTGTCCTCACTCCCGCCGACACCGAAACCGCGCTGCCCAACATGCGACACGGCGACCTGCTCGTTGGCTCCTTTGCCAGCAACCAGGTCGGATATAATCGTCCTTTCGCTGGCGCGGGCTGCTATCGCACGCCCATTCCCGGTCTTTACCTGTGCGGCGGCTCAACCCATCCCGGCGGCAACATCACCGGCCTCTGCGGCTACAACGCCGCCCGCGTCATCGCCACCGACCTCGCCCAACCCATCTGGTGGACTCCACCCAATGTCGAGCAAGCCCTCGCTGCGCTCTGATGTCCGTCATCCGAATCAAGGTGAAGAAACCCGGTAATAGCGCTGTTGGGCCATTGACGGAATAAGGTCATCAAACTCTCGAGTGCCAGGAGTTGGCGCTGGCGGGAGTTCGGTCAAAGGGATCCAATTCGTAGAGTTGAGATCGGGCTTGAAGGAAAGGGAATATCGGGCGCCGGCGCGGGCGGTGAATCGCAGAATGGCCCGCTGGCCGTCGAGACGGATGGATTCGACGCGCAACACTGCGCCGGGCACGCGGCCGGGTGTGCCTCCCAATATGGCGCTCGCCTGCCAATTGGTCGGGGAATTCAGGTCGCCATTCCAATCAAGCAGCTCGAGGGAATTGCCAAAGCCATCGGCGCTCACGGGCCAGGGCGGGTCGGTGCCGTAGGTGATGTCAAGGAAGGGCCGGTCACTCTCGAGCAGCAGCAGATTCTCGCCGCCATTGGAAAGATTCCCAGCGTATTCGCCAATCACCGGCCAGCCCGTGCCATAGCGCAGGAAGAATGCGTTGCGCTGCTTGACGAGCAGGGCAACCGCTCCCGGCGCCAAAGGTGAGCTGGACGCAAAATTGAATCGAACGGCGTTCGTGAGCTGCAGGTTGGCAAGGTCGAGGGTATTGGTCCCGGAGTTCAGGAGTTCAAGGAACTCGAACTGGTCAGCATCGTCGAACCCGGCGTTGCGCTCAGCGGCCGACGGATCAGCGGGGTGATAATGGATCTCCGTGATGAGCAATGGCAAGCGGGCGGCGGTAAAGGAAGCCTCGTTCAATGCGCTCCACTGCCCGGCGACCAGCGCCCGCGCTTTCACGACAGCATTTCCCGGCAGCGCAATCGGCCCGGCATAGAGCGCGGCCTGATTTGTCTGGCGAGGATCGCCACCGTTGATGGTGTAATGGATCGTGCCGACGGGTGCGGCCATCACGAGCTGGAAATTCGTAGAAATCGCGCCGCCGTGCTGATTGAAGGCCGGGGCCGCGACGTTTGGGTAAAGTCCGACGGTGCGGAAGTGTTGCAGGACGTTGCTGGACCGATAAGGCATCCAGGAACTCAAGACCCGGCTGCGCTCAACGCGCCAATGTTCGTCGCGCGTGTAAGGAATAGCGGCGTGTTGATCGCCCCAACGCGCGGATTCGGCGACCATCGCGCTGTCAATTCGGGCAGCGAGCGCCGCAAAGGTGGCCGCTGGACGATTCCGTTCCGGATGGACAGGGTCCCACTGCGGCTGGGCCGGATCGACGTAAAAAGCGCCGGCATTGAAGAAGTGCTTGTGCACGCGATCGGCAAAGCGAAGGCGGAACTCGGTGTTGGCGCGGGCCGCTCCGTAAGGCGCGGCGACATCGTTGGTGAAACTGGTGGTGTCGATGTTGGCGTTGGTGATCAGGAGGCCAAGACACATTTCCATGTCCCAAGCCATGAATTTGAAACCGGTGTTGTTGGTCTGGTGCCGCAGGAGCCAGTAATTTTTCGCGGGCCAATCGCGCGTGCCGCCATAGAAAAGCGCGATGAGGTAATCATTCATTTGATCCACATCCAGATAGCGGGGATAGGCGGGATTGGGAGTTCCGTCGGGATTGTTGCCCTGGACCCGCTGATAGGCAGCGTCACTCGCGAGCCCTTGCGAGCAGAGGGCGAGGAACGCGGTCCAGGCCGCATTGGAGCCGTTGGACACGCCGTTATCGTTCAGCGCATCCCAGTCGTCCTCGATGCCGCCAAAGTAAGTGGATGCAAAGGCGGCGTCCGGCCGTTCGGTGAGATTGTAGAGGCCCCAATAAACGCCGTTGAGGTAAAGATGAACGAAGAAATCCCGTGCGGCGACGGCCTCCATGTCCCGCAGGCTTTGTCGGATGAACGAGTCGCGAATGTAGAGCGGCTGGGCAGAGGCGAACTGCCACGAGTAAGCGTCGTTCGCGCCGGATCGCAACACCAGCGTGTCGAAGTCGGCCGCGGCTTTGGCGCCGAACAGAGGCGCGTTCAATCGTCCCGGACCATAGTGTTCGCGGAAAAGGATGCGGAAGGAATGTTTGCGTGTCGCGGAGTGAAGACGGAAAAATCCGCCTTGAATGCGCACACCGGCGGCGGCCTTCACGGCCTCGCGCCCATCCGGATAAAGGAGTTCGAAGGAAACCGGTCGCTCCCATTCAGGGCCGTCCTGGTCCGAGCGCGTGTAAATGCCATTCGCGCCAAACAGGTCCCCCACCGGCAAGACCAGGGACACGCTGGGAAGCGAGCGCAGATCGTTGCTCAAGCTCGCGGTGTATTTCCCACCGTAACGGTCAATGCCGCCCGCGCCCACCACGTCTGGATCGAACCCGTAATCCGCGACGGTGGCCCCCCAATTCGTCGGAAACCCCATGGAGACGACCTTCTGGAAATTCTGCTGCACGATGTCCTTGAGAAAAAAGTAACTGTGCGTGTCCACGTTTGAAGGCTCGAATCCGGCCTTGAATGCCGCTGCCTTGAGTGTTGTGGTCCGGGCAATCATCAAAGGCAGGCCGTGCAGGAAACCGTTGGTCGGTGATGGCGCGGTGCCGTTTGTGGTGTAATAGATCGTCGCATTGTCTGTGCTGGTGGTGATGACGAGGCTGATCGGCGCCTCGTAGAAACCACGGTCGACACTGAACTTCGTGTCGGCGACGAACTGGACGTAGTTCGTGCCGTTCGCAGCGCCGGGCGTCGGCGGCCGGAAATAATGCAGATCGGCATCCGGCCCAAAGCCGTAGGAGGTGTTCCGACGCTGGTTTGGAAACCGAGGGACGAATTGCGAAGCGATCGTGGCCCCATCCGGCTCGACCAAGGCCAGAAACTCGCCGTCGCCGTCCAATTTGAAATTCGCGTGCAACTCGGCGACGGGCGCGGCGCGATCTTTACCCGAAGCGAAGACTACCAGGTAGCCGTTCGCGGGAAGAGTCACTGCGGGAAAGCGCCACTTTGCTAACTGCGCCGGATCGTCAGTCAGTGACCAATTGAGCAATGCCATGGGCTCACTGCCCGAATTATGAATCTCGATCCAGTCCACAAACTCGCCATCCATGTCCGGCAAACCTCCATCATTGACGGCGAGGAATTCATTGATAAATACGTCCTGAGCCCCGACCCGATAGATCCCGACGCCCAGTGTGAATATGAGCGCAGCCATGGCCGTGAAGCCCTGGATCTTCAGCAATTGCCGAGGTATGGGTTTCAGAGGGCTCGATGGAAATGCCAGGACCGGGGCAGCCGCGGGCGCTGAGAGCAAGGATTTCTCCTGTGCTTGCATGGTTCGACGCGATGGTAATCGCCCGTTTCAAAAAGTAAACGCCCTAAACAGCTAATGCGGAGCGTGCGACACTGCCGGCATAAAGGACCCGCGACTTTTTTGCCTTAACCAGGCTTAACTAACCTTAACTAAGCTTAACTGACGGGGAGTCCCACCTCGTGACCTCGGCGGCTTCCAGGCCCCCCTCCCCCCTTCCCCCCCTGGAGCGGTAAGACCGGTAAGGAATCTCCAAGTTTTACGATTTGCGATGGAGCAGAAA
>DASRHX010000664.1:0-4874 GCA_035650295.1 Bryobacteraceae bacterium
TGCTGCTCGGGATTCTGCCTCCGCGGAATGAACTCTTCGGTCGAAACCATCTGCGTCGGCACCGGCGAATCGACACCCTTGCGCCGGTCCCGTTCGTGTTTACGAATCCACATGCGTGACTAAAACTATAAGCGGTGCCACGCAGAGGGGCAATGCAAATGGACTACGCCGGCCCGCTAGCGCTGCAGACTGGCGCTTTGACGTAGGCGCTTCGCTTTCGCCGGCCGCTTCTGGTGATCGTAGAGACCGGCGAGAAGTTCGCGGGCATCGCGAGTGAGGCGGTGCGCGGGCCCCAAGGTCTGCTCGGCGGTTTTGAGGGCCCGCTCAAAGAGCGATTCGGCGCCGTGCCATTTGCCTTGTGATTGGAAGAGCACACCCAGGTTCAAGTACGCACGCGCGGTGTCGGGGTGGTTGGCGCCGAGGGACTGTTCCCAGATTGCGATGGCCGAGCGGAGGGACGTTTCGGCGTCGGCGGTGAGGCCTTGGCGGAGCTGCCACTGGCCGAGGTTATTGAGCGCGATGGCGACCCTGGGGTGGTTGGGGCCGAGGCGCGTCTGCCAGATGTGTAGCGCGGTTTGCAGAGGGCCGAGTGCGTCAGCGTCGCGATGATCGGCGACGAGTACCTGGGCGAGATTGCTGGCGGCGGTGGCGAGGTCAGGGTGCGCAGGGTCGAGCTTGTTCTCAAAGATCGGATAAGCGGCAACGATGTGTTCGCGGGCAACGGCGACGTCGCCGACGTTGAGCGACAGCATGGCGAGCGACTGGCGTATGTGTGCCTCGAGTAGCGAGCGTTCGCCGAGGGACTGGCGGGCGAGGGTGACGGCCTGCGTAAGCGATTGAGCCGCGCCTTCCTGATCGCCCGAGGCGCGCAAGATTTCGCCGAGGGTGAAGGCGGCGTTGGCTTGCTCTGCAGGCAGACGATGGCGTGCAGCGGTTTCGACGGCCTGTTGGGCAAGGTTGCGCGCCTCCTCGAAGTGGCCGGTGGCGCGGAGCGTGGATGCCAAATTGTTCAGCAACTTACTCTCGTCGGGATCGGCGACGGAGGCGTGGGAGCGCCACCAGTCGAGGGCGAGGCGATACTCGCCTTGGGCGTCGGCGTAGCGGCCTTGGACGTGATAGACGGCGGCGAGGTTGTTGTGGGCACGGGCGAGGCGCGGGTCGTCGCCGGGAAGAGTTGCGGCCAGCGAAAGAGCGAGACGGAACGAGGTTTCCGCTTGCAGGTAACGGCCTTGTTGGAATGCCTCCATGCCTTGGGCAACGTGAGCGCTCAACTCCGTATCGTTCGAGGAGGCTAGGGAGAAGGCCGCGAAAGTCAGTGCGACAACGGGGGCGAACTTCATGCTTCAGCATGAGGGAAGCGGGCGGGCGGTGGGCAGTAATGCAGGGTTAGGAGAAAAGGCTTCTTACGGTAAGGCGATGAAGGTCAGGCCTCCGCCCTACGGGCGGTGGGGTTCCACTTCATGCGGCGGCCCGAGCGGAGCGAGTCGATGGCCATGCAGAGGACGATGTTGGTGGATTGGCCCGCCTCGACCGGGGCATTGGGTTCGTTTCGCGTGCGGATGCAGTCCAGGAAGTTGCGGATATGGTCACGGGTGGCGGAGTTGAAAGTGCCGGGCACGCGGCGTTCGCGGCTGGGCTTGATGTCGATGTCATTCGATTGAGGATAAAGTGCGTAGGATTCGCGGCTCACATCGAAGCGGGCCTTGTTGCCATGGAACTGTTTGCACTGATCGTTGAATGAGTTGTAACGCATGGCTTTGTAGCCGACGGTGAAAACGGCGAGATAGTTCTGCGGGTATTCGATGTTCATGCAGGTGGTTTCGGGGACCTCGACGCCTTCGATGTTGGCGCGGCCACCCGTGGCGGTGACGGCGAGCGGAGCGTCTGAAGCCATGAACCAATGGATGGCGTCGATGATGTGCGCCGCCTGGCCTACCATGAGGCCGCCCGAGTAGTCCCAAAAGTAATACCAGTTGCGGAAGCGAACCGGATCGAATTCGCGCTTGGGCGAGACGCCGAGCCATTGCTGCCAGTCGACCTTGCCTTCGACAGGCGTAGTGTTAATGGTCGCCTGGTGGTTATACCACCAGGAATTCACAAGTCGAACGTCGCCGAGAGCGCCTGAGCGCGCGATTTGCTGGGCCTCCTGAAAGAAGGGCCAACTGCGCCGCTGCATGCCAACCTGCACAATGCGCTTGGTGCGGCGTGTGGCCTCGATCATACGGAAGCCTTCGGCAATGGTGTGGGCGAGGGGCTTTTCCACGTAGACGTCCTTGCCCGACTCGACGGCGTCGATAGTCATTTGGGCATGCCAATGGTCGGGTGTGGCGACGATGACGGCGTCGAGGGATTTGTCTTCGAGCAGCCGCTTGTAGTTGTTAAATTCTTTCGCGCCGGTGTTAGCGGCTTTAAGTCCGGCCTGTAGGTTGCCCTCATAGACGTCGCAGACGGCGGCCATTTCGGCGCCGACCTCTTTGAACTCACCGGTAAGGTAGCGGCCGCGGCCGCCAGCGCCGATGATGCCGACGCGGATGCGTTCATTGGCGCCGTATATTCGGTGCGCGGCGAGTGCGGTAGCGACGAAGGTGCGGCGTTGCATATCAGGCCTCCTCGATGATGACGCGCCGTCCCTCTATGCGATATCGCCCGGACAGCACGATGCGAATGGCTTCACTATATACCCGGTGTTCCTGTTCGAGGATGCGGACGGAGAGTGTATCGGCGGTGTCGTCTGGGAGAATGGGAACGGCCGCCTGGCGGATGATGGCGCCGCTATCGAGTTGCTCGTCGACAAAGTGAACGGTGCATCCGCTGACTTTTACGCCGTAATCGAAGGCCTGGTGCTGGGCGTCGAGTCCGGGGAAGGCTGGGAGAAGCGACGGATGAATGTTGAGGATGCGCTTCGGAAAGGCGCGAATGAAGACGGGGCTGAGAAGGCGCATATAGCCGGCGAGGCAGACCAGATCAACCTCGGCGCGTTGGAGGACTTCAACGAGTTGCGTATCGAATGCTTCGCGATCAATACCTTTCGATGGAAGCGAGACGGCTTTAAGGCCGAGGGAGCGGGCTAGTGCGAGGCCGGGGGCAGCTTCGCGATTGGAGATGACGACGGCGATTTCCGCGTCGAGCGCACCGTCACGGATGTTGCGGGCGATGGCTTCGAAATTGGAGCCGCGGCCGGAGAGGAGAATGCCGAGACGTTTGGCCATGAGTGCAGCTAGGAAAGATAGACCACTCGCTGAGAATGGGGCCGGGCAGCAGTGACTTGGCCGATTTCATAGAACGGCGCGCGCACCTTCTTGAGAAGCGCTTCAGCGGCGCTGGCTTTCTTGGGATCGATGGCAAGGATCATGCCGATGCCGAGATTAAAGGTGCGGCGCCAATCATCGGTGGGTACGTTGCCGATGGCGCGTAGGAGCTCGAAGACGGGTGGGACGGCCCATACGGTGGTGTTGATTTCGGCGGCAGTGCCCTTGGGTAAAATGCGCGGAAGGTTATCAGTGATGCCGCCGCCGGTGATATGGGCCGCACCTTTGAGCAGGCCAGCGTCACGGAGCGCCGCGATGGGCTTGGAGTAGGAGCGGTGAACCTTGAGGAGCTCCTCGCCTACGGTACAGCCGAGCTCCGGTAGATAGGTGTCCACGCTCATATTGGCGACTTCGAAGAAGAGTTTGCGGGCGAGCGAGTAACCGTTGGTGTGGAGGCCGGCGGAGGGGAGACCGATGAGAAGATCGCCAAGCTTAATTGCGCTGCCGGTGAGGAGCTTTCCTTCTTCGAGCGCGCCGACGATGAAGCCCGCCAGATCGTATTCACCGGGAATGTAGAGGCCGGGCATTTCGGCCGTTTCGCCGCCGATAAGAGCGCAGCCGTTAGCCTTACAGCCGCGGGCGATACCGCTGACGACGTCGGCCGTAATTCGGGCGTTAAGGATACCCGTGGCAAAATAGTCGAGGAAGAATAGCGGCGTCGCGCCCTGGACCATGATGTCGTTAACGCAGTGATTGACCAGGTCCTCTCCCACCGTGTCGTGCTTGTTCGCCATGAAGGCGACTTTGAGCTTGGTACCTACGCCATCGGCTGAGCTGATGAGGACGGGCTTGCGCCAGTTGCGGAGGCTGAAGGCGGCGCCGAAGCTGCCAATTCCCGTTAAAACATTTGGTGAGAAAGTTGATTTGGCTAGGCGCTTGATGCGCGCGACCGCGCGGTCGCCTTCGTCGATGTTGACGCCGGCATCCTTGTAAGAAGTGGAGTTACTGCGCGGACTACGCGGCTTCTGCTTTCCAGAGGGCATGTGAGGGAAACCCCTATAATAGCGGATTCGAAACCTATGAAACACGCACGGATGGCGCTACTTTTCCTGTTTGCGGCGGGTGCCGTGCTGGCTGAGGCGCCGAAGGTGCTGGCTGTACGCAACGCGCGGATAGTGACGGCAAGCGGGCCGGCGATCGAACGTGGAACTGTGGTGGTGCGCGGCGGACTAATTGAAGCCGTGGGTGCATCGGTAGCAATACCGCCAGACGCCTGGGTAATTGAGGGCGCCGGGCTGACGGTGTATCCGGGGTTTACCGACGCGCTGAGCACCTGGGGAATTCCAAAGCCGGCCGATGGCGGGGCAGCGCGGCGTCCGGCGCCCGTGGCGCGAGGTCCCGAAGACAGACCGTCCAATACATCATGGGTGGCGGCGCAGGAGTTGGTACATCCGCAGGATAAGGCGATCGAGCGGGCGCGGAACGCGGGCTTCACTTCGGCGGTAGTGTTTCCGACCACAGGATTGTTCGCCGGCCAGGGGGCATGGCTGAATATGGCGGGCGAAAAGACCGGACAAATGCTGGTGGCCTCGCCAGTGGGTCAGTATTTGAGCGTGCGCACACAGG
>DASRHX010000665.1:0-10718 GCA_035650295.1 Bryobacteraceae bacterium
AACGATGCGCGATTCTTCTACGAAGTCGATCAGAAGAAGCCGCTGGCCGCGCGCGTCGAAGACCTCAAGAATGTCACCTTTCAGAAGGACATTGGCTCGTACTACGACAAGATCCAACGCGTGGCCGCCGTGCTCACCAATGACGCCGACGCACGCCGCGCCTGCGAGCTCTGCAAATGCGATCTCACTACGGACATGGTGAAGGAATTCACCGATCTGCAGGGCCTCATCGGCGGCCTCTATGCTCGCGCCCAAGGTGAATCGGAGGCCGTGGCCCAGGCGATTTACGACCATTACAAACCGCTTTCGATGGAAGACAGCATCCCGTCGACACCTGCGGGCCAGCGGCTCGCGCTCGCCGACAAGCTGGATACGCTGCATGAATGCTTCCGCATCGGCATGATCCCCACGGGATCGAAAGACCCCTTCGCATTGAGGCGTGCCGCACAGGGTGTCGTGAAGATTCTCATTGAGGGCTCGCTCGATTCGAAGCTACTTGACCTCGTAAGCAATGATTCGCTCAAAGCATTTTTTGAGGACCGCGTCCGCTATTATTTCCGCGAAGCACGCGGCCACGCCTATGACGAAGTGAATGCCGCGATTACCTGCGGCTGGAGTGATCTGAAGGATCTCGCCGCGCGCCTGGAAGCCTTGAAAGCCGTCCGGCCCACAGCGGACTTCGAACCCCTGGCGGCCAGCTTCAAGCGCATCCGCAACATTCTCGAACAGGCGGCGTTTACCGGTGGAGCAATCGACATTACCTCTTTCGCCGACGACTCCGAACGTAACCTCCACTCCGCGATGACCTCGCTGAACCTCCGCGGCCTCGGCTACCGCGAGCAGCTCGAGCGCATCGCCACGCTACGCCCAGCCGTGGACAAATTCTTCGACACAGTTTTGGTAAACGCGCCGGAGCCGCTCATACGTCAGAACCGGCTCGCGCTTTTGCACCACCTGCGAAGCGAGTTTTCCCGCATCGCTGATTTTTCCGAAATCATCACCAGCAGTAATTGAGCTACGACCACGAAGGAGCAACCATGAAGAAATACGTCTATGCCTTTGGCGCGGGTACCGCCGACGGCGACGGATCGATGAAGGACGTTCTCGGCGGTAAAGGCGCTGGCCTCGCCGAGATGTGCAAGGCTGGAGTGCCGGTGCCTCCTGGATTCACCATCTCCACGGAAGTCTGCAACATCTTCTTCGAAAACAACCGGAGCGTCCCGAAGGAAATCGACGACGAAACGGTGAAAGCGCTGCGCCAGTTGGAAGAGCGCATGGGACAGAAATTGGGCGACAACAAAGACCCGTTGCTGCTGAGTGTCCGTTCGGGCGCAAAGTTCTCCATGCCCGGCATGATGAATACGATTCTCAACCTGGGCATGAATGACGTTACAGTGCAGGCCCTCATCAGCAAGACTGGCAATCCGCGTTTCGCCTACGACTGCTACCGCCGATTCCTCCAGATGTTCGGCGAAGTCGCGCTGAACATCGACATGGAGCACTTCGACCATATCTTCGACACACGCAAGGCGAAGCGGAAACTCAAGCTCGACACCGATCTCACGACCGAGGATCTGCAGGCGATCATCGTCGACTATAAGAAGCTCATCAAGAAGGACACGGGCAAGGACTTTCCGCAGGACCCGCTCGAACAGTTGAAGCTCTCGCGCAACGCCGTGTTCAATTCGTGGTGGAACGACAAGGCCGTTTACTATCGCAAGATGGAAAAGATCCCGGACAATATTGGCACGGCGGCCAACGTCCAGGCGATGGTGTTCGGCAACCTCGGCGAAACGTCGGGCACCGGCGTGGGCTTCACGCGCGATCCCGGTTCGGGCGAGAAGGTCTTTTACGGCGAGTACCTGATCAACGCCCAGGGCGAGGACGTGGTCGCAGGCATCCGCACGCCGGAACCCATTGCGCACCTCGAACAGCAAATGCCGCAAGCCTATAAAGAACTGCGCGAAATCACGGGCATGCTCGAAAAGCACTATCGCGACATGCAGGATTTCGAGTTCACCGTGCAAGAGGGCAAGCTGTTCATGCTCCAGACGCGCAACGGCAAGCGCACTGGCCCGGCCGCCGTTCGCCTCGCTGTCGAGATGGTGGAAGAAGGCCTCATCACCAAGCGCGAAGCTGTGATGCGTGTTGCACCTTCGCAACTCGACCAATTGCTCCACCCGGTCTTCGACGACAAGTCGCTGAGGGCTCTTGGTGTACTGACCACGGGTATCGCCGCCTCACCCGGCGCCGCGGTCGGCCGCATCGCCTTCTCCGCCGAAGACGCCGTGGTGCTTAGCAAACACGCGCCCGTCATCCTCGTCCGTAAGGAGACAACGCCTGACGACATCCACGGCATGGACGTCGCCAAAGGCATCCTCACGGCGGTTGGCGGCAAGAGCTCGCACGCCGCCGTGGTTGCCCGCGGCATGGGACGTCCCTGTATCGTCGGCACCAGCTCGATGGCCATCGACACCAAGGCGAAGAAGGCGACAGTCAAGTCCGGAGACAAGATCGTCGCACTGAAGGAAGGCGATTGGATCTCCATCGACGGCACGACCGGCCGCGTCTACCTTGGCCAGGCAAAGACCAGCGAGCCGGACCTCAAGTCCGGGGTCCTCGCCAAATTCATGGAGTGGGTGGACGAGTTTCGTGGTGGCTTCGGCGTTCGCGCCAATGCCGATATTCCGCGCGATGCCAAGGCCGCGCGCGGCTTCGGAGCCGAGGGCATCGGCCTCTGCCGCACCGAACACATGTTCTTCGCCGAAGACCGTCTGCCACACGTCCAAGCGATGATTCTCGCCACCAACGAGAAGGATCGCAAGAAGGCGCTCTTGAAGCTGTTGCCCATGCAGCGCAAGGATTTCGCCGGCCTGTTCACGGCCATGGATGGCTACCCGGTAGTGATCCGCACGCTCGATCCACCACTTCATGAGTTCCTGCCCAAGCGCGAAGACCTGATGGTCGACATTACGAAGTTGCCCCACGCAGACGCCAAGGAGAAGAAGGAGTTTTCCACGAAGTACGGCATGCCAGTGGGCGAATTGAAGAAGGGTCTCCCGGCGCTTCTGCACCGCGTGGAAGAACTGCACGAGTTCAATCCGATGCTCGGCCATCGCGGTTGCCGCCTCGGCATCACCTATCCCGAGATCACGGCCATGCAGGCCCGCGCCATCTTCGAAGCCGCCGTGCAGGTGGCCAAAAAGGGCGTGAAGGTCATTCCCGAGGTGATGATCCCGCTCATCGGTTCGGCCGCAGAGTTGGAACACCAGAAGAAAATTGTCGCCGGCATCGCCGAAGAGGTACTCAAGGCCGCCGGCGTCAAGATCCACTACATGATCGGAACGATGATTGAAATTCCGCGCGCCGCGTTGACGGCCGACAAGGTCGCCGCGCACGCGCAGTTCTTCAGCTTCGGCACCAACGACCTGACGCAGACCACCATGGGCCTCTCCCGCGACGACTATACGAAGTTCTCCGGCCACTACGAAGACCTCAAGATCTTCAAGGCCGATCCCTTCGGCGTGCTCGATCAGGAAGGCGTGGGCAAGCTCGTCCGTATGGCGGTCGATCTCGGCCGCGCGGCGCGGCCCGACCTGGAAATCGGCATCTGCGGCGAGCATGGCGGCGAACCGAGTTCGGTCGAGTTCTGCTACAGGATCGGCATGAACTACGTGTCGTGCTCGCCTTACCGCGTACCGATCGCCCGTCTGGCCGCCGCTCAGGCCGCCATTTCGGCCTCGGCCGGCGGCGACAAGAGCGAATCAATGCGCACTGCGTAACGAGGCTGCATTGCAAAACGAAAGCGCCCGGGCTCAAGCGAGTCCGGGCGTTTTTTTGCGTTTGGGCCTCCTCAGAAACTCATTTTCAACCGCAACTGAATCGCGCGCGGGTCACGTGCGTCAGTTACCACGCCAAACGTCGCGGCGCCCATGCCCGTGCCGACCCCTTCAAATTGCGCATGGTTGAAGATATTGAACATCTCGACGCCGAACTGAATTCTCATTCCTTCGCGCGGCTTGATGTTCTTGAACACAGAGGCATCAAAATTGTTGATACCGGGGCCACGCACAGGGCGAAGACCGGCCGTGCCGATGCCCTGGGCGCGAGTCACTTGTCGAAACGCGTCGATATTGAAATAGCGGTTGATACTGTCACCGCGCCCTTCATTGGGATCGCCCACGATATCAGGGCGCTGACCTCCGGTGCCGCCGCCGAAATTGGCGACGTCGCCGGGCTGCGTGATCCCAAGGGGCAGCCCACTTTGGAAGGTGGTGATGCCGGAGATCTGCCAGCCGCCCAGTATCGCTGGAGCGACTCCGCGCTGTCCTTTGAAAAACGGCATCTCCCACACATAGTTGAAGCTGAACATGTGAGTGCGGTCCAGATCGATCAGGCCGAAGTCGAGGTTCTTGTTGCGCGAGTCCAGCGGATTGCCCTCGAGGTGGCCGAGCCCTTTCGACCAGGTGTAGCTCGCTTCGAAGAGGAGGCCGCCAGAGAAGCGCCGCGTCAACGAAGCTTCAAGTCCGTGATATTTAGAGAGAGCCGAATTTTCGTTATAAGCAATCGTTCCATAGCCCAAGTACGGGCGCCGCAGGTTTGCGTTGATCGTCCGTGTTGGATCGGCCTGGTTCAGCTGAATTCCACGCGGTAAATGGACGCCTCGCGTGCCCGAGTACGAAACCTCCGCCGACAGATTCGACGAGAGCTCCCGCTGAAGGCTGAAGCTCCACGACTGCACCGATGGCTGCTTGTTGTAGATATCAAGCGAATTCATGTTCGGCGGAAATAAGCGGTCCGGGCCTCCGGCGGGATTCGACAACGTCGGATTCTGAATATTGACCGACTGGTTAAACGGCGGATTCGATTTCCGCGGCACATTATTGGCCGTGCCCCAGAAATAGTTGATCCCGTACCCTCCGCGAATCACAGTCTTCGATGCGAGGCTATAAGCAAAGCCCACGCGCGGCCCAAAGTTGTCCTTATTCGTGACCATCAACTGCCGGCCCACGCCTGTCCCCCGGCGGTCGCTGCCGGTAATGAGTCCATTCAGCGGGTCGCCGGTGCCGCGCACCAACTGACCATCGGCAAGGAACGCCGGTGCTTTTGCAGGATCGTACAGCGAAGGAATAAACGCGGAGATGCGATCGTTTGAAGAAGCCCCGCCATTGGAGCCGGAGATGATGTAGTAGCGCACCCCGGCGTTCACGGTTAGTTTCTGACTCACCTTGATGTCGTCTTGTACATAGCCTTCATAATCTCCCTGCGAAACCGTAATGCCGGGGTCGGCATCGGTCTCGGTGTAGGTGAAGGCGCGGCCCACCAAAAAATCGGCCAGCCCGTTCCCGGTCACGCCGCCATTGAAATTGAACGCGCCCTGCTCACCGCCATAGTTGATCTCGGTCTTTACATGACGAATCAACTCGACTCCGAACTTCAAGGTTTGCTTGCCCCGGTTCCAGGAGAAGTCGTCTTTGAAGGTATAGATCGGATTGTCGTTGTTCAGCACGTCACCGCCACCCAGCCCCGCGAATCCGTTCGCGATCGTGATGTCGGGAATGCGGTTAAAACCATTCGATGGGTACACCTGCGGAATCGTCAGGCCGGCAGGGCGCTCGCCACCGAGCAGGGCATTCGAGATTTCGTTAAATGAGTAGCCGAAAGTGACGAGGTTCACGGTGGAGGGAGTAGCGATCGTCGTCAACTTTGCCGTCAGATTCTTCCCGGGTTTACCAAACTGATTGGGGAAAGTGGGCAGCGGCGAATTGCCAGGACGCTTCACATCCTGTCTCTGGGACCAAGTGTCCTGCGCGTATCGGACCGTGGCATTCCAGGACGGCGAAAAGATGTGGTCCCAACGCAGCAGCTCTTCACGGTAGCGGGTGAACGAGCGGGTGTTGTGTACAAAGTTCTGCGCTCCCGCGCGGTTCGGTAGCGGGTAGAACGTGTTGATCAACAGTGTCGCATTCGGATCGATTTGCGAAGCTGGAATGATGTTGCCGGCGATGGGTTGGCCCGTAGTTGGATCGCGAATCGCAGCTCCGCCGGCGAAGTTGCCGATCCGTTGTGCGGCCGTGGGAACTTGCGCGGTGAACACACCCGTCGGGGGTGTGGTGAACGAACTGATCTGCGGACCAATCCGGCGCGCGAACGATTGCGACCAGAAAAAGAAATCCTTGGTCTTGGACGTATTGTAAACGCCGGGAATGTAAAATGGCCCGCCCAGCGTGTAGCCGAAATTGTTCAGCCGGATCAATTGGCGGTCATTGGAGAAGAAGTTCCGTGCATCCAGTTTGTCGTTGCGGAAATACTCGTAGACATCGCCGTGGAACTGCTGCGTGCCCGATTTGGTGACGATGTTCACAATGCCGTAGCCGAAGCCACCGGCATCGGCGCCATAGTTGGACTTTTGCACCTTCACCTCGCCGATTGCCTCCATGGGTGGGAAGAGATCGAGCCCGCGATTGCCGCCGGTATCCATTGCGAGCGTGCCGTCATAGGTGTACTTGTTCATCGAGATCCGTCCGCCGTGAACTCCCATCAGGGGATTGCCTTCCTGGCCAAGGCCCATTTGGCGGCCCGTCTGCTGAGAGACGACACCCGTGCCCAGGGAGAGAAACTGCGTAAAGTTGCGGCCATTGATGGGGATTTCCGTCACCTGCGTACCGGTCACCAGGCTCGATAACTCGCCAGACTCCGTCTTTAGCGCGGCAGCAACATCGGTGACCGTGATCGTATCGCTCACCGCACCCACTTCCAGATTGAAATTCAGGCGGAGGCTTGCGCCCACACTCAATTGCACATCCTTCGCTTCCGCGTTCTTAAACCCTTTCGCGGAGGCGCGAACGGTATACACTCCGGGTTGCAGAGCGACCACGGTATACACTCCATCAGCGTCCGACTTTACTTCGCGGATCTGTCCAGTTGCCTGGCTGATCACCCGAATCTCCGCCGATCCCACTACAGCTTGGCTCTGGTCGTAGACAAACCCTGTAATGGTGCCTTGATTGGCTTCCTGGGCGAGCAGTGCGGTAAGGCAGCCAAAAACGCAAAGCGGAAGAAATGTTCTCATTTTAGACCCCTCAACTCGATCGCAAAGACTATATACGCGTCGACGGCCCTAAGCAAGCGGTACGTTGCATCCAAGCTAG
This sequence comes from Bryobacteraceae bacterium, assembly GCA_035650295.1. Lineage (GTDB taxonomy): Bacteria > Acidobacteriota > Terriglobia > Bryobacterales > Bryobacteraceae > JAFLBB01. The sequence continues at coordinate 7,152 of DASRHX010000665.1, forward strand.
AATGAAGGATTCCCTTCCCCATTCCGGGAACCACAGAGCACATGCCTCCTCTCACCACGGCCGCACGCGTATCCAACGAAGCCATTACCCTTCGCGGGGCGCGCATGCACAACCTGAAGAATCTCACCGTGTCGCTTCCTCACAATCGACTCACGGTGGTCACAGGTGTCTCCGGTTCCGGCAAATCGTCGCTCGTCTTCGACACAATCTATGCAGAAGGGCAGCGCCGTTATGTGGAATCGCTTTCCACGTACGCCCGGCAGTTTGTCGATCGTATGGAAAGGCCTGCTCTGGATGAGATCGAAGGCATCGCCCCGCCCGTCGCAATTCGCCAGAAGAACACCACGCGCAACCCTCGGTCGACGGTGGCCACTTCAACCGAGATCTACGACTACATGCGGCTGCTGTTCGCCCGCGCCGGCCGCACCTACTGCCCCAGCTGCGGCAATCGCGTGGAGCGCGACACAGTGGACCACGTCGCGGCGAGGATGCTTAGTTGCGCGCCCGGTTCGCGCTGGTATGCGCTGTTTCCGCTGGCGCAGCACACGGATTCCAAGGCCCGCGCGGACTACCTATTTGAACTGCGAAAGCGTGGTTTCAACCGGTTGTTCCAGAAGGGAACCACATATGAGTTCTCGACGCCGGAATCGCTGATCGATATCGATTTCTCGCAGCCGGTGTTCGCGTTGGTCGATCGATTGGCTCTGCCCCAGTCCGGTGCATCCACGTCTGACTTGCGTCAGCGCGTGGTCGACGCGGTCGAGATCGCTTACCGCGAAGCGCGTGAGGTTTACTTCCAATCGGCCGCGGGCGACGAGACGCTGCGCTTCTCCGAAGTGTTCTCTTGCAAGGTCGACGACACAAAGTTTGTTGACCCGGAGCCGTCGTTGTTCAGCTTCAACTCGCCGATGGGAGCTTGCCCGCGGTGCCAGGGCTTCGGCAACGTAGTCGACTACGATCCGGGACTGGTAATCCCCGACCCATACCTGCCCATGGAGAAGGGCGCAGTCGATCCCTGGAACAAGCCGCAGCATCGCTGGGGATGGAATGATTTCAAACTGGAGGCCAAGGGCAAAGTTCGCACCGACATTCCCTATGTGGATCTCACCAAAGCGGAGCAGGCCATTGTGTGGCGCGCCATCCGTGAGTTCTTCGCAGAAGTGGAGCGCAAGAAGTATAAAGTGCATGTGCGGGTGTTCCTGTCGCGCTACCGCGGCTATGCCGATTGCGACGAGTGCGGCGGCGCAAGGCTGCGAAAAGAGGCGCTGAACATCCGCGTCGGTGGAAAGACGATAGCCGAAGTCGCCCGCCTGAACATCGCCGAAGCACACGGTTTTTTTGCCGCTCTCGAGCTGTCAACCGAGGAGGCCGCGATCGCACAGAAGGTTCTCGTCGAGGTGCGCCAGCGGCTGAAATTTCTGACGGATGTCGGGCTAGAGTACCTGACGCTCGACCGTCTGTCAGCCACGCTTTCCGGCGGCGAGGCACAGCGCATTCAACTGGCCACTTGTCTCGGCTCAAGACTCGTCGGGGCAACTTATGTCCTCGATGAGCCCTCGATTGGGCTGCACTCTCGCGACACTGGCCGCCTAGTGCGCATCCTCCATGAGCTGCGCGATCTGGGCAACACGATCCTCGTCGTGGAACACGATCCAGACGTTATGCGCGCCGCCGACGAGATTCTCGATCTCGGCCCAGGCGCGGGGGAACACGGCGGCCGGGTCGTCTTTCATGGCACGCGCGAGGATCTCTTCGAGGGCAAGCCGCAGTCGCTTACGGGTCAATATTTGCGCGGCGAGAAACAGGTGTGGCGGCCACGCGCCCGGCGTCCGCTTCATCCGCGGCGCCGCCTTCGCTTTGAGGGTTGCCGGGCGCACAATTTGCGCAACATCGATGTTGAAATCCCGCTGGACATGATGGTGTGTGTGACCGGCGTCTCGGGTTCCGGGAAATCCACGCTGGTCCATGAAGTAATTGCGCGCGCGCTCGAATCCGCGCATGGTAAGCGCGGTCCCGGCGCGGCCGAAGACGAGCTAGCCGGCTCTGGCGAGAAACAGACGTGGCGCAAGGTGGATGGCCACAACATGATCGGCGACGTTACGCTCGTCGACCAGTCGCCCATTGGCCGCACGCCCCGATCGAACCCCGTCACTTACATCAAGGCCTTCGACCTGATCCGCGAGTTATTCGCCTCCACAAAGGAGGCTGACCGCCGCGGCTACACCGCTGGTCACTTCTCGTTCAACATTCCCGGCGGCCGCTGTGAGACCTGCCAGGGCGACGGCACGGTAACAGTGGAGATGCAATTCCTCGCCGATGTCGAACTGGTTTGCGAAGAATGTAACGGCACTCGATATAAGAGTTCGACGCTCGATGTGCAATACCAGGGGCGCAACGTTCACCAGGTGCTGCAGCTCACCGTGCGTGAGGCGATCACCTTTTTCTCCAGCTCGCCGAAGATCGTGCAGAAGCTACAGGTGCTGGACGACGTCGGCCTTGGCTATCTGCGCCTGGGGCAGTCGGCGACGACGCTCTCGGGCGGCGAAGCGCAGCGCGTGAAGCTCGCCGCGCACCTGGCGCAGTCGTCAGCGAAAGGAACGCTGTTCATCTTCGACGAACCCACGACGGGCCTTCATTTCGACGACATCGCCAAGCTGCTCGATGCCTTTGATCGCCTCATTCGCAATGGCGGCAGCCTGCTCATCATCGAGCACAACATGGAAGTGATCCGCGCTGCCGATTGGGTGGTCGACCTTGGCCCCGAGGGCGGCTCAGGCGGCGGCCTAGTTGTAGCCCAAGGCACGCCTGAGGATGTGGCGAAGTCTGAGACTTCACATACGGCCCGCTTTCTACGCGAAATGGTGACAAACCGATGAACCCGCCCACCGATACGCTACGTCATAAAATGTAGACATGTCCCGTGCGGCGCTCCTTCTCTGCCTACTGGCAATAGCCGCGCCTGCGCAGAAGAAGTCCGCACCCGCGAAACCTCAGCCCGCCAAATCCCAGCCATCCAAAACCGCGCCGGTCCCCGAACCTGAACCCGTGCCCACCCCCTCCGACCTCGGCCTTAAGGCCCTTGAAGCCAAGGACTACCCGGCCGCAATCGCTTCCTTTGAGCAGGCCATCGCTGGTGACGATACCGATTACGCCGCCCAGTTTCACCTGGCCCTCGCGCATTCGCTCGCCGGTCACGCTGAGCCTGCAATTGCCCACTACCGCAAAGCACTTCAGTTGAAGTCCGGCCTGTATGAAGCCGAAATTAACCTTGGCCTACTCCTGTTCCAGACGAAGGATTATGCCGGCGCCGAGCCGCATCTAAAAGCTGCCGCCGAGAAAAAACCCGAGAACGCAACCGCGGTCGCCGCGCATGGCCGGTGCCTGCTCGAGCTAAACCGGCTGGCCGAAGCGGAACCCGTGCTTCGAAAAGCCGCCGCGCTCGACGCCTCCCAAAAGGACACGCTGCTCGGTCTGGCACAACGCTACGAGGACGCAAAGCAGGTAGATCAGGCCATCGCGCTATATAAGGAGTTTCCCAACACTCCTGGAGTCACCGAGCGCCTCGGC
>DASRHX010000666.1:0-7613 GCA_035650295.1 Bryobacteraceae bacterium
CACGAGACAACCAAACACACCGTCGAGCGGCTCATGCGTGATCGGCGGCAACTGGATTGGGCGAACATGCCGGCGCCGTTCCGGTACTACGAAGGCGCGCCCCTGGTGGATCTGCCGGCGGACATCCCCGAACTGGCGCCCAACGCGGGCGCAACAGCCGCGCAGTTTCTCTCGCAGTTGCTCTTCTACTCGGCTTCGATCAGTGCGACCAAGATCGCCCCCAGCGGGATGCGGTATGCGCTGCGCGTAAATCCGTCGTCGGGCAACCTGCACCCGACGGAATTTCATTTCGCCACGCGGGGTCTGGGCGATTGGCCCGACGGGCTTTATCACTATCGCGTCTCGTCACACGAGGCCGAGCAGCGGGCCACGGGGGATTGGATTGCGCCGATTCTTGCGTCGACGCTCGCGCCTTGGTCGCGGAATGCAGGGCTGGTGTTCGTGTTGACGTCCATCTTCTGGAGAGAAGCCTGGAAGTATCGTAGCCGCGCATACCGGTATTGCTGTCACGACCTGGGCCATGCCTGGGAGTCGCTCGTACAAGCGGCTCGCGCGCTGGGGTACGAGACCCACGCTTACGGACATTTTCTCGACGGCAAGCTGCGGCGGGTACTGAACGCAGCCGATGACGAGGAGCCAATGCTGATCGTCGCCTTGACGGGCGGGCCGAGGGAGGGAGGCCCACTCGAGCGAGTAGAGCCGCAATGGTTCGGTGGCGCGCCGAATGCGCTCTCGGAGGAGACGATCGCCTACCCACTAATCGACGGCGTGCATCGGTCGACGCTCATCACGGAGTCGCTCGCTCCCATTCGACAGGCGGCGCCAGCCGTGGAAGGGAAAGGAGGCGTTCGCCTCCCTGAACCTGCGATCAGCAACGAGCGGTTGGCTACAATCACGCGCCGCCGCCGCTCGGCGCTTGATTTTCAGGCGCAGGTGTCCGCAATGCCACTGGCAGAGCTATCAGCGATGTTGCGCGGAGCCATGCAGCCGCACGGTTGCGATTTCGAGGCGGACCTTACCGGCATGCCATCGAGCCGCTTCATCTCGCTGTATTTGTACGTGCACAACGTGGATGGGTTGGACCGCGGCGTCTATCGCTATTGGCCCGGGACGCACACCCTGGAAGTGATCCTACCTGGGGACCATCGCGTCGCTGCAGCCGGGCTCAGCCTTGGGCAGGATCTGGCAGGTAACTGCGCGGTTGCATTTTCGATGATTGCCGATCTGGAGCGCGCCACGGGAACTCACGGCGACCGTGGTTATCGTTACGTGCACTTCGAAGCGGGTGCAATCGGGCAGCGGCTTTATCTGGGCGCGGAGAGTTTTGGCTGGCAGTCAACCGGCATCGGCGCGTTCTACGACGATGCCGTGCACCAATATTTGCAGCTATCGCCCGAGCAGGGGCAGGTCGTGTATCACTTCGCGATTGGCCGCGCCGTCCACGACCCGCGATTGACTGAATCGGTCACTTCAGAGTTGTAAAGCTCACGCGCAGGATTCCCGTTCCGCGCTCAACATACGTAACGAAGTTCTGGTACAGGGCGGATGCGTCGCCGCTTACCGCACGCACGTTGCTACCGGGCCGCAGGGCGTAGTAACCGGCGGCGTAATCGTAAGTGCCCGCCTCTACCGTGCAGCCGCAGGACTTTTCTTCTGCCAGTCCGCCGTTCATCACAAGCGATACCGGCTGGCCCGTACCGTTATAGAGCACCGGCGCGAAGTAAACGTCGGCTCCGGTGGTGTTGGTGATGGTAAATGGAATCGTTCCCATCGCCGCGCCCGTTCCAGGGAAGAAGCCTGATACCGGCTCGCCCGCGGGAACGCCGTCGATCACGGGACGAAGCATCTCATAGGTGACCACGAGTTCGGCTGGCGTAGGGATGTCACGCGATGCCGTCGCACCGCCGGCAACCACCATCAGGTTACTGCCGTTGGCCTTCACTTGCACTGGATAGATGAGCTTGTTCGTGATATGTATCGTCACCTTGCGGCCGCTGTCGCGTGCCGCCGTGTAGACGTAGTCGGTGAAGCGCCACGTGCCAAGCATGCGATACCAGAAGCGTACAAAGATGCGGCTTCCGTCGGTTGGCAGATAATTGACGCGGTGGAAGCTGTTATTGCCTGCGTTTTCCACGGCCAGTTCACGGCCTCCGGCGGTAGTGCCGATGTGCAGTTTGAAGTCGTCCGAAGACGTGCCTTTCGACCAGACGAAATCGACCGTCGGGCCGGGCAAAACTGAGCCATTTGCAGGACTGGTCATGCTCGCGGGCACTGCGTCTTCGAGATATTGTCGGAAGCGTGGAAATCCATTGGCGAAGCGGCCATAGAAGGCTTCGAACGGATCGAGCGTACAGATCAGCACATCCTCCGCCTCGGGATCGTCGAATGCCGGTCCCGCCGTCAGCGTACCCACTACCTGATTGGCTCGATTCAACAGTGGCGACCCCGACGATCCGCCCTGCACCAGTCCTTCGGTGAATTCAATTTTCCAATACTTGTCGGGCGGTCCGATCTCGGCATCGTCGCCTTCGCCGATGACCAACTCCTCATCGAGCACACGGTGGCCAAAGCTGATGCGCTTGTAGCTGCCCTGCGGATGATGGATGCCGAGAACCTTTGCATCCACGGCCACGTCGGCCGTGGTCCACCCCAGGAACATGGCCTTGTCCGGCGCGTTGGAAATCAGCAGGAGCGAATAGTCGCCCACGCCAATGCCGCCGCTGGCAAGATACTTCGCTCCCAAAACCTGGCTTGCCAGAACGGGCTCGTCCGGTATAGCGCCGCCGCAGATATTGGCTTCAAAGAAAAAGTTGGTCTCAAGCGTTCTCGCTTCGGCGTCGTTTTGAATGCAGTGGTCGGCGGTGAGCAGGTAAGGAATGCCCCGCTGGCTTGTGGAATTCAGCAGCGCGCCGGAGCACACATACCCGAACCCGCTTCTCTCATAGTGGAGCTGCGCCACGCCGCTGGCTACATCGGCGTACTCCGGGTAACACTTGGATTCGAGCTGACACGGCGCTACCTGGTTTGGCGACGCCTTGTTGGCGCCGCTCTTGGCTGCCTGAGCCTGTTGTCCGGAAGCCGCGTGCGGCGCATCGAAGTAATGCGAGATTCGGTCGATGGTGAACGGAATCGCGTCGCTCGTCTGATCGGCGGCAGGAACGAACTCGACCCAAACCGTGTCGGCGAAAACCGAGGTTGACCAGAACTCGCCGTCGCCCAAGGGCCCTTGTGCGGCGAATGGCTTGTTGGCGATCGCCGCTCCCGCAGCGCTCTCCGAACCCAACCATACCTGGCCGCCCGCGACATCGAATCCACTGAAATGCACGCGAATTGAACGGGCTTCGGGCGAATGGATGGCCACACGCCACAGACGCCGCCCATCAGGCAACGCCGTCCACTCACCTTGCTCCATCAGATCGCCTGGCACCTCGCGATGCATGGCCACCGCTCCGTTCAGAAGGGCGAGCCTTGCACCTTCCGGAAGGCCCTCCAGTGAAACCGTCCGGGGTGCTGCCAATGCGAACATCCTACTGGGGGTTGACGGCTCCGCGGCTGCCGTTCGGCCTTTTGCCGACGCCCGCTCATGAATCGCGGCCGGAACTGAATGCTCATTCTGAGCCAGCGCGCATGGCGCTATACCAATCAATACGAGCAAGCTCACGGCGGCAATCCGCATGTAGACCTCCCTTAGGCAGAGAAGGAGTTCGCACCTTCTCCTTTCCCAAGTTCGGCCATTTGGTGACAAACCGCGCTAAGCGGGAAACCTGAGTTAACCGTAGAAAGGGCCTGAGCGACTCTTAGCTACATCGTGCCGTCCATGCCCGCCCACAGGTTCATCGTATTCAGTTCCTCGCGGCCACAGGACTTCAAGTAACAGAACAGTTGGGTTCGGTAGGCGGCATGACCCGAAACCACCATGTTCACCAGCAGGGGGCCGCGCTTCGACTTCATTCCGAACATTTCAATCTCACCCCGGAGATCGTCATCGGAAAACTTGTCGATCGCTTCCGCGTAGAAGGCAGCTTGCGACTCGAGCTCTTTCACAACGGCGGCGAAGTCCATCGCAGCCGCTTTTGACTCGCCTGCGCTCCACTGGTCGACCAGGAAGGCTCCCGCCTTAATGGAGGGCACCAGCACCGGCCCCATGACCGTAAGGTATCGCAGAAGCTCGATTGTGCTGCGTTGCTTCGGCGTCGGGCGATAGTCGAGCATCTCCGGCTTCACCTTGCTGCACAGGTGTACCAGAATGCGGATCTCGTTTTGAAGGGAGTCAATGAGCTCTTGCTTGGTTAAGACCATAGGTGTCTTCAAAGTGTATCTCGGCTGCTGGCGAGCCGGCTCTAGCCGATTGCCGCAATGCGGCCGTGGCGGTCCAGGCGCAGCTTCCGGCCGCGCCAGTGGATAGTGTTGCCCGTGAGCCCGGCGACCCAGATTGCCACTCCCATCAGGTCGCGCAAGGGCAGCAGGGGCAGCCAGCGTAGCACCAGTGTCGAGTGCAAGACAAGCGTGGACGTCACTGCCGCCATCAGGTATCGTGCCGCCAGCGCAATGGCGGCCGGTATCCACATGCCCGCCGCCAGCGCCGCGAACGTCCATAAAGCGGAAAACGTCAACGGCAGTCCGAGGTAACCATCCAGGCGCGAGACGCGCACCGTGCGGGCCCAACGCACCTGGTGTGCCCATGCTTCACCGAACGACTCCGCCTGCAAACCCGACGACACGACTACATGCGACAGCTCCACGCGCTTGCCCAATCCCACGATGTGCTTCGCCAGTTGATAGTCGTCCGCGATATAGCCGCCCAGCGCCGGGAATCCGCCGATGCGCGCGAGGTCGTTTGCACGGAAGCAGAGCGTGGCGCCGAGGCCAAATTCGTTGATGCCGATGAGCGGCGCGGCGAGCGTACTGGGCACGAACTCCGCCATCACGCCAAAGGCTTCCCACTCGCCGAGGAGCGTTGGCGAATGACAGCGGAAGAGACAGGTAACAACGCCCGTGCGTTCGTTCTCAAGCGGCGCGGCCACGTCGCTCAGGTAGCCTGCGGGGACGATGATATCGGCGTCATTCACCAGGAGCAGCGGGTAGCGGGCTTCCATCGCGAGGTCGGCCAATTTTGCCACCTTGCGATTGGGCGCCTCGCTTGTGGAATGCACCACGCGGATTGCAACGAGAGGAAACTCAGTTTGCAGGCGGCGAATGTCATCGAGCGCTGTATCGTTCGCGTCAGCCACGCCGAACAGGATTTCGAACTGTGGATAGTCCTGCGTAGCGTGGGAACGAATGGCCTCATAGAAATCGGGCTCGCGTCCGGCGACGGGTTTCAGCACGGATATGCCCGGAAACACGCTGGCACGCGGCCTCGGACGCAACTTGTGGCAGATGGCAGCGACGATTACCGTTAGCTGGTAACCCGCCGAAGCGAGGCAGAGACCCCACAGAAACCAGTACATGGCCATCAGGTCCTTGCCAGCAGGAAGACGCCTGCGGCAACGAGTGCGGTCCCCATCCAGCGCCTGGCACCCACGGCCTCGTGCAGCATCAGGCGCGCGAGAAGCGTCTCCAGAACAATCGTTGCGGCGGTGACAGGAACCACAAAGCTCAAGTCGGCGATCTTCAAGAGCTCAAGAAATGCCAAGAATGATGCCGCACTGAATGCAAGCGCGAGCGCGATGGGCCATTGCCGCAGCAACACACCCAGACGCCCGAAACTAGTCACCGCGCCCTGACGTTTGCCCGCCCATGATTGCAGTAGATCGCTTGCCACCGTGGCTAGTACCAGCGTGGAAACAAGCGCCCAACGCATGTTTAGGCTTCTCCGCGCCGGGCGTCCAGTCCAACAAGCGCCGCGCCCGCCGTCACAAGCAGCGCGCCGATCCATCGCTCCGCCGTCACATGCTCGCCGAACAGCGCGATCCCCACCAACACGTTCAACACATAGCCAATCGCCGTCACCGGCAGCACGAAGCTCAGATCAGCCCAACTCAGCAACGCCATACGCGCGAGCGTCCACACGATCAAAAGCGCCACTCCCGCCACCACTACAGGCTGCAGCAATGCGCCGCTCTGCTTCATGCCCCAGTTGAGACACGAATTGCCTGCCACATTGGAGAGGACGACCACAATCACGAACAGTGCCGTGCGTGCCGGCCGGGCCATCAGTCGCCGGCCCCGGCCCCAACTCCAGCCGCCGCCCGCTGATCCTTCACAAACTGCTTGCGCTTGCTGCGCAGAGCGAGGTATTCGCGTGCTTCCTTATAGAGACGCTTGCGCTCGTCGTTGTTGAGGATGGCCTTGCGCACCACGCGCCAGGCGGCCTTCGGACGGAAGTAATACTCGCCATAGAAGCGCTCAACCCAATCGACCAGTTCCGCGCGGTCGAGTCCTGGATAGACGACATTGGGCAACTGATGGCCTTGGTCGTCGGTCATCGCATCGATGGTGATCAGCCCGTTCTCCTTCACGTAGTCGTAGAACTCCGTGCCCGGATAAGGATGCCCGATAGACACCTGGATCGTCTCGGTGCTCAGTTCTTTAGCGAAGTCGATGGTGCGGCGAATGCTCTCACTTGACTCGCCGGGAAGCCCGACGATGAAGTCGCCGTGGATGGTGAGCCCGAGCGAGTGCGCGTTCTTAGTGAAGCGGCGCGCCATGTCGACAGTGGCGCCCTTCTTGATGTTCTTGAGGATCTGCGGATCGCCCGATTCGTAACCAACGATCATCAGCCGAAAGCCGGCTTCTTTCATTTCCTTGAGTGTGTCGAGATCGGTCGTCACGCGCGAAGTGCAACTGAAAGTGACGTCGGGGTGGCCCATCTCCTTGCGCATCTGTTTCAGCTTCTTGCAGATCTCGATCGTACGGTCCTTCTTGTAGTTGAAGGTGTCGTCGTCAAAAAAAATCTCTTTCAGGCCAGGGAAGTTTTCAATCGACCAGCGCACCTCGTTCACGACATCTTCGGCCGAGCGCAGGCGCCAGCGATGGCCCGAATGGGTTTGCGGCCACAGGCAGAACGTGCACAGCGCGGGGCATCCGCGCGAAGTATAAAAGCTGATGAACGGGTAGCGCAGGAAGGGTACGTTGTAGCGCCTGAAGTCGAGATCGCGCTGGTAGACCTTGCTCACCCAGGGCAGCGCGTCAAGGTCCTCGATGAATCCGCCTTCGATGTTGTGCTGGAAGCCGCCGTCTTTGCGAAAGCTGACGCCGGGAAGCTCATCGAGCGATTTGCCGTTGGCGAAGTCGACAATCTGGCGGTCAAACTCGCGCCGCACGACGAAGTCGATGGCTGTCGAGCGCAGGCACTGCTCGGGCTCCACGGTCACCGGCGGCCCGACGAAGCAGACCTTCAACTTCGGGTTCTTGTCCTTCATCATGCCGGCCATCTTCACGTCGACGTGAAAGCCGGGCGTGGAGGTGAACAGCACGAGCAACTCGAAATCCGAAGCCATCTCGACGGTCTGTCCGATGGATACCTTGTGCGGAGGGGCATCCAGAACTTTGCTGTCGGCCAGCATGCCCGCCGGGTAGCAAAGCCACACCGGGTACCAGTAAGATTCGATCTCTCGCGTGGCGGGCCAGCGGGAGCTTGCGCCACCATCGAAACCTTCAAAGGAGGGGGG
>DASRHX010000667.1:0-6611 GCA_035650295.1 Bryobacteraceae bacterium
CGAAGGTGTGGAGGGATTTCTCGAACAGCTTCGAGAGGAGCTGATCGAGCGGAGGTATCGGCCCCAACGGCTACGGAAGGTGGAGATTCCGAAGGAAGGCGGCAAGATGCGCCAACTTTCAATTCCATCCATCCGGGACCGGGTGGTCCAGGGAGCATTGAAGCTGATCCTGGAACCGATCTTTGAGGCAGACTTTCAACCGGGGTCGTACGGCTACCGGCCGAAGAAGTCAGCACACACTGCCATCCGGCGCGTATCGGATGCAATCGTGGCGGGCAAGACCTACGTCATCGATCTCGATTTGCGGTCCTACTTCGATACTGTGAGACATCACATCGTGTTGGAGAAACTGGCGCGGCGAGTGAGCGATGAAGCGGTTCTGTGGCTCCTCCGGTTGTTGCTGAAAGCGTCGGGTAACCAGGGTGTTCCGCAGGGCGGGGTAATTTCGCCGCTGCTCAGTAATGTGTACCTCAATGAGGTGGACAAGATGCTGGAGCGAGCGAAGGCAGTGACCCGTTATCAGCGGTGGACGACGGTCGAGTACGCTAGGTTCGCCGATGATTTGGTGATCCTGGTGGATTCGCATCCACGTCAGCAATGGCTTTGCGGAGCGGTGGAGAAGCGGCTCCGGGAGGAGTTGGCCAAACTACAGGTGGAGGTGAACGAAGAAAAGAGCCGGAAGGTGGACCTTCAAGAAGGGGAAAGTTTTGGGTTTCTTGGTTTTGAGTTCCGTCGAATTCGGAGTCGCCGCGGTCGATGGATGCCGCTGCATACGCCGAAAGGCAAAAAGCGGACGGCCTTGCTTCGCAAGCTCAAGACGATTTTCCGAAGCTTTCGCTCTCGGCCCGTCAGTCAGTTGATCGAACAGATCAATCCCATTCTGCGGGGCTGGGTACACTACTTCTCGATCGGACATTCGAGCCGGTGCTTCGGCTACATCCGAGACTGGGTAGAAAAGAAGATTCGGCGCCATCTGGCCCGAGCCGCTCAGCGCCCGGGCTTCGGATGGAAGCGGTGGAGCAGGGAATGGCTGTATGGGACCTTGGGACTCTTCTATGGGTACCGAGTCTGGCATCCGCAGTCATCTTCGGCAGCCGCCCCATCTTGATACGCCTCATAACCCTTGCTGCGAACTGTGCAGGTGCGCGTAGTGCGGTAAATCCGCACGCTGCGTGCGATGTGGCGGACGTTGGAGACAGGGCTACGGAAAATCCTAAACGGGCACGAAGGGGGAAACCCCGGATACGAGCCAAGGTCGATCCTACGGGCCACCGCGCCAGCGTCCGACCCTACCACAGGTCCGCGACGGCTCTCGATAATGCCACGCACCGTGTGGCATTCGCCGCAGCCGAGACTCGTGAAAAGATCTTGGCCCTGGCGTAGTTCAGGTGTAAGAGGCTCGCGAACCGGTTGCGCGAGCCTAATAAGTGCCACGCCTCGAATTCAGCGCGCGGCAGCGCTATCACTTCGAATGCCATGAGAGAATGCTGCGCGCCACAGTACTCGGCGCATTGGCCTCGGAAAGTGCCAAGGCGATTGGGCCTAAGTTTACGTCCCCACTAGAATCTAATAGTTCAGTGCAGTTTATTGTCCGCCGATTCGATACTCAACAAGGATTTGAGCCTGGTTGGATTCTGTAACAGGTCGGCTAGTGTGTGGCTATCGAGTACTGCGAGAAATGCTTGCATAGCCTTCTCGAGGATCAATTGTAGCCGGCAAGCGGGGGCAATCGCACACGTAGTGGACCGGCTGGAATCAAAGCATTCCACGATCGCGAAATCCGATTCGACCTGCCTCACTAACTGCCCGAGGTTAATTTCCTTGGGCCTTCCCGCCAGTTTCAGTCCCCCTCCGCGCCCCCGCACCGTCTCGATGTAGCCAAGTTTGCCCAGATTGTGAATGACCTTCATCAAATGATTCGCGGAAATTCCATAAGCGCCCGAGATTTCTCCGATCGTCGCCAACCGGCTCTCTTGCAGGCCCAGATAGATCAATACGCGAAGGCTGTAGTCCGTATACGACGTGAGTCTCATGGGAACTGTTGGCACTGTAACATGTATCGCATCTACTTTTTCAATACGAACAACCGCGAATTCCTATCCGGTCGTGAGATCAGCCCAGCCGCACGTTGATCTCCTGCGCAATCTTCGCGATCTGGCCCTTCATTGAGCTTCTCCCGGGCTATGCAGACGGGATTGGCATCTTCAGCTGCGATGCGTGTCCGGCAAAGCTCGCAGAGAGGCTCGACTGTCTTTTGAAACCGTTCGACCACAGCTTCCGAACTCTTGCTGGCAGGGCTTCCTCACACCGATCCCGGAAGGAAGTAGGAAGTCGGCCGTTCCAGAACATCCAGCCGTTCCTCAATCCGGCGACGACAGGCGAGCAGATGATTGAGGGGACCGATCAAGAGTGGCCTTGACCTCATTCCCGGCCTGGCGGCAATTGGCTATATGCGCATCATGCGCAGGTTTCATCTCCCTTAATTCCTATGTTGGCTTAATGCCGCGCCAGGCGCCACTTCCCTCCGTTGACACTTAAAGATGTATATATTATACTTCTTTAAGTCGCGGCTATCAAGCAGCGCAACTGGGAGGTGTCCATGGCGTCCATCGAAGCGCGGGATGTCACTGAGTTTCAGACTGATCGCACATCTCGAGTTTCAGATGAGAAGCCGGCCGGTCGTTGGCTGCTGGTGAGCCTCGGCAAGACGGTCTTACGTCCCGGCGGTCTGGAGCTGACGGAGCGCCTAGTGGACCAACTCTCCCCCGGGCACGCCGGCGATGTCCTCGAGATTGCCCCAGGAATAGGTGTCACCGCACAACTGACGCTAGATCAGCAACCGTACAGCTACACGGCAGTCAAGTGGGAGGAGAGCGCTGCCCGTAAGAATTCCAGCCCGCTTACCTGGCTTGGACACCTACCGTCACAGTCCTTCACAGTTGTATACGGCGAAGCGACGCTGACGATGCAGCCGCTGCGGTCGAAGCTGAGAATCCTCCGCGAGTCTCACCGGTTGCTACAACCTGGCGGATGGTATGGCGTGCACGAACTCGGCGTTGTTCCAGGTACGGGCGAGCGTCTCCGTTGCGAAATCGGACAGCGCCTGTCGGGAGGCACGGGAGTAAGCATCCAACCACTCATGCTGCCGGAATGGCGGGATCTACTCCGGCGGGCCGGATTTCAGGTGCTGTGGGAGGGGCGGGCGCCGATGAACTTAAGCGAACCGCAGCGCATGGTTGACGACGCGAGAATCGCGAGTCCGCTTCGATGGTTCCTCAATGCACTTCGCGGCGCCAACGCCAGAAGACGCGCTGCCGGCGGGCGAAGAGTGCTTCGCGAGTATCGCGACCATCTGGAGGCTGTTGCCTTCGTTTGCAGAAAGGAGATCGCTTGAACTCATGGCTTACATTATTGCCGAGCCCTGTATCGGAGTGAAGGATACCGCCTGCGTGGACGCCTGTCCAGTGGACTGCATTCATCCCCGAAAAGACGAAACGGATTTCGAGCCGGCAACTCAACTCTACATAGATCCGCAGGAATGCATCGATTGCGGAGCTTGCGTTCCGGTATGTCCCGTCCAGGCAATTTTCGAGCTCGACGATCTGCCGGCGAAGTGGGCCCAGTTTACGCAGATCAACGCGGAACATTACCAGCCGATAGGGCGGGAGGCGGGAAGCAAGTGACATGTATCCACCTCGTCTCTTTCCGCTGGCTCCCGGTGCCAATCTTTATCTTTTGGGCGGTGATTGTCGTGCGTGTGTCGTCGCTAGCAACGCCAGCGACGACACGTCCTCCACGATCAAAAAGCGAGTATCGCGACGTGCTAAAAATCGTTCGCTCCTGGCCGTAAATGCCGTTCGCGTTCACTTCGGAATCAGTGTTCCTTGTCGGTGAAATTTTTACACAGTGGTCCGATAACAGCCAGCGTTGTCCCATTTGGCGCACCATGCGGCAGACATTCGGTCCGCAACGCTGAAGATCGCAAGGCCTCACACGCGCTCCTGGATTCGGTCACCCAACTGCAATGCTCACAGGAGTACCGACACCAGAAGTACGGAGAAGCCATATGATCCAATTGCTTGACAATGAAGTCTCCTGTCTGACTGACGAGGAAGTTGCCTCCAAGGTCGTCGACGGCGAAACGGAACTGTTCGAAATCATCATGCGGAGGCACAACCTCCGCCTATTTCGAGTGACGCGTTCGATCCTTCGGAACGACGCGGAATCGGAAGACGTGGTGCAGGACGCCTATGTTAGAGCTTATGCCCATCTCGGCAGCTTCGAAGGCAGGTCGACGTTTGCCACATGGCTTACACGCATAGCTATCCACGAAGCGCTTTCAAGAAGGAGGCGCGAGGGTAGAATCAACACGCATGAGAGCGAATTGCTAACCGGGTGCGATGCGCGCGAGAAGCGGGATCGAGCGAGCCGAAGCCCCGAGCAGCAGGTGATTGACGGAGAAATGCGGGCTGCCCTCGAGGCGGCGATTGACCAGCTACCCTCGCTCTACCGGACGATCTTTGTGCTCCGCGACGTGCAAGGCATGGACACGGCGGAGACCGCAGAATCGTTGGGCATACACGAACAGGCTGTCAAGACGCGGCTCCATCGTGCCCGCAAGATCCTAAGAAGTTTCCTCGAGCCACGAGTCGGCATAAGCGCGGATGGATTGTTCAACTTTCTCGGCCCGCGCTGCGACCGGATCGTCGCCGGCGTCCTGTCGAGGATCGCCGGTCACCGGCTACAGCCCGCCTGCTGAAACCTTTCCAGAGTTACCGACTCCATACGGTTGAGATCAACTATCGTCTGGAGGATCAGAAATGACCGACACAACTTACCAAGATCGGGCTTGGGGAACATTGCGGCTCGTATACGGTCTTGTTCCGTTGCTTGCGGGCCTGGACAAATTCTTCAATGTTCTCACCCAATGGGACCAGTACCTTAGCCCGGAGGTGGTGCAAATCCTTCCGGTGCCGGCGCCTGTATTCATGGGTGTTATCGGCATGGTGGAGATCGCTGTTGGTGCGGCGGTGTTTTCGCGTTGGACAAAGCAAGCGGCCTACTTGGCCGCGGCTTGGCTCGGGGCGATCGCCCTTAATCTAGCCACTACTGGCACACACTTCGATGTCGCCGTACGCGACGTCGCAATGGCCGCCGGCGCTTATGCTCTCGCGCAGCTAACGGCCGCGCGTGAGACGAATAAGGTGCGGAGTCACGAATCGCTGGATCCAGCGGAAGTAATCCTGACTCATCTGTAACCTTTCCTCGACGTCGAACTCTGTAACGGCAGCATTGAGTAACTCAAAGAGCGACAAAGGAGCATAGTAATGACACCCTGGAGACGTACCGGGAAGTTTCCGTATGCCGTATTGGCAGCGGGGTCGATAGCGGCAATCGGGCTTGTGTTTGTGTGGACGAGTAAGGATCTGCGGGCGCAAGGCGAGCCACCTGCGGACCGGAAGGACCTGGCGGCCCGGAATGCCGAGCAGTTGGTCGAGCGCGGAAGGGAGATCTTCCGCTACGACACCTTTGGAGACGAAACTTTCTGGGGTGGCTCGCTGAAACTTCATGAGGCTGTAAAGACGGTGAGTCCCCGGGTAGCGCTTTCGGTGGGGCTCAAGGTCGACGCGGAAAGACTACCCGGGAATGTCCAAGCGGCCATTCGGAATGGCAAGGTCGATATCGACGATCCCGCCGTGACACAGACACTTCTGAAGCTGGGCGCCGTGGTAGGGGTAACCGGATTCTTCGATAAGAGCGGCAACTTGAACTCGATGGGCATTCAATGCGCCCTATGCCATTCCACGGTGGACAACTCACTAGCGCCGGGCATTGGGCTACGCCGGGACGGATGGCCTAACCGCGACCTCGATGTTGGGATGATCATTTCGCTAGCACCCGATCTGAGTTTCTTCACCAAGCTCTTGGAAGCCGACGATGCCACTGTGCGGAAGGTGCTTCGTAGTTGGGGGCCAGGCAAGTTCGACGCACAACTTGCATTCGACGGAAAAGCCTTTCGGCCCGACGGAAAGTCAGCGGCTACCTTACTACCCGCTGCCTTTGGAATGGGTGGAGTGAACCTGCACACTTATACCGGGTGGGGCTCGGTGTCCCATTGGAACGCGCTTGTTGCGGTTTTGGAGATGCATGGACAGGGGACGTTCTACGATCCTCGCCTCAATGACAAAGAACAGTTTCCGATTGCCGCGAAAGCAGGATTCGGAAATGTCAGAAGCAATCCGGACTTGGTGACGTCGAAACTAGCCGCGCTGCAGATGTATCAACTCGCGCTGCCGGTTCCCCAAACCCGGTTTAACCCATTCAACTATGCCGCCATCCGTGGCAAGGAGCTTTTTGAGACCAAGGCTCAGTGCGCCCAGTGCCATGTGCCGCCGGTGTACACGGAACCTGGGTGGAACATGCACACTGCAAAGGAAATCTGCATCGATGAGTTCCAGGCTGGGCGTTCGCCGGACCGCGCCTACCGGACCACACCGCTCGGTGGACTGCACACTCGCGAAAAGGGTGGCTATTACCACGATGGCCGGTTTCAATCCCTGGGTGAAGTCGTAGATCACTACAATTCGTGCAAATCCCTGGGCTTGCTCGAC
>DASRHX010000668.1:0-5247 GCA_035650295.1 Bryobacteraceae bacterium
GTCAAATGTGAAACGGTCGACATCGAAGTTCCCGCCAATTCGGAAATCGTCCTCGAAGGCTATCTCGAACTCGGCGAGTTGCGCACAGAGGGCCCGTTCGGCGATCATACGGGATTCTACTCGCTTGAAGACGACTACCCCGTCTTCCACGTCACCTGCGTCACACACCGCAAGAATCCCGTTTACGCAACCACGATCGTCGGCCCGCCTCCGATGGAGGACTTCTACATGGGAAAGGCGATCGAGCGGATTTTCCTTCCGTTAATGCGCTTGCAGCTACCGGAAGTCCGCGACATTTGTATGCCCGCTGAAGGCATCTTCCATAACCTGATCCTTGTCTCTATCAGGAAAACCTATCCCGGCCAAGCGCGCAAAGTGATGCATGCCATCTGGGGTTTGGGCCAGGCCATGTTTTCGAAGGTCATCGTTGTCGTCGACGAAGAAGTCGACGTCCAGAACGTGAGCGAGGTCGCCTGGAAGGCCCTGAACAACATCGATCCCCAGCGCGACATCGAGTTCGTCATGGGTCCCATCGATTCGCTCGATCACGCCAGCCGCCTCGCGAACTACGGATCCAAGATGGGTGTCGACGCCACGCGCAAGTGGCCCGAAGAAGGCTTCACACGCCGCTGGCCCGGTGTGATCACGATGGCGCCAGACGTGCGCGCCCGAGTAGACGAACTCTGGAAAAAGGCCGGCCTCTAAGGCAATGGCATAAAAGGGAGGCCGGATGGTTCCAACGATCAAGTTGTCCGTGATTCAAGTGCTCGGACTCGCGGCATTCGGCATCGTTCTAGGCGCATGGCTGAAGCGGCGTATGCCGTTCCTGGATCGAGTGAACATTCCCACCTCCATCGTCGGAGGCCTCGTCTATGCCATTGCCGTCGTCGCCATGCGTGACCGCGTTGCGAATTTCGATTTCGATATGGTGCTTCGTGATGTGCTGATGATTGCCTTCTTCACTACTGTCGGTATGAGCGCCAGCCTTCGGCTGCTGCGCCAGGGCGGCCGAATGGTGGCCCTTATGCTTATCGTGTCGGTGATCGGGGTACTCCTTCAGAATGGAGTCGGGATCGCGCTGGCGACAGCACTCGGCCTTCATCCTCTCATCGGGGTCTTGGCAGGCTCGGTTGCCCTTACGGGTGGCCCGGCCACTGCACTGGCATTCGGCCCCACCTTTGAAAGCGTCGGCGTGGCAGGCGGCACCACGGCCGGTGTCACCTCAGCGGTGTTCGGCATCGTTGCGGGCGGGCTCATCGGCGGTTGGATTGGCGGCAGCCTTATCCGCAAGAACGATCTTCGTGCCAAGGCGATGAAGGATACCTCAGCCTTCCATATTGAACAGGCTGATGTCAGCACATTCCTCACCAATATCATCGCCTTAGCCATCGCCATGGCTCTTGGATCGCTAGTGAGCGTCCGACTTCAGGCTTGGGGCCTTACCTTGCCCGCGTACATTGGGGCGATGATCTGCGCGGCTGTGATCCGTAACCTGGACGACGCCACCGGCCGGATCAAAATCTCCCAGGAGAAAATGGACGAGATCGGTGATATCTCGCTCGAATTGTTCATCGTCATGGCTCTGCTCACGCTGCGTCTTTGGGAATTGATCAACCTTGCCGCGCCGATCCTCGCCATTTTGCTAGCGCAAATCGCACTGGTCTATCTGATGTGCCGCTACCTCATTTTCCCGGTTATGGGACGTGACTATCCCGCTGCCGTGATGGCCAGCGGTTTCTGCGGCTTCATGCTGGGCACCACCGCCAACGCCATGGCCTGCATGGGCGAGGTAGCCCGCAAATATGGTCCCGCGCCGCAGGCGTTTTTCGCCGTCACAATCGTCGGCGCATTTCTAATCGACTTCATCAATGCGCTCATCATCAACGCCAGCGTCATGTTACTGAAGTGATCAAGTTGCCCGCACTCTAGGCAATTCGGCGATTCTAGCGTGTTGCCTCTGCTAAACTGAAGACGTTAGCCTGCGGTGCCCATAGCTCAGCTGGTAGAGCGCCGGATTGTGGTTCCGGATGTCACGGGTTCGAACCCCGTTGGGCACCCCACTTCAGACTGAGTACGTTTCGCCGCCAGGTCCAGCGCGACATCGACAATCATGTCTTCCTGGCCACCCACCATGCGGCGGCGGCCCAGTTCAACCAGAATTTCTCGTGTGTCGATTCCGTAGCGCTTCGAGGCCGCTTCCGCATGCCGTAAGAAGCTCGAATAGACGCCCGCGTACCCGAGCGACAGTGTTTCACGATCCACACGCACGGGCCTGTCCTGGAGAGGACGGACGAGGTCATCTGCGGCATCCATCAGAGCGTATAGTTCGCTGCCATGCGGAATGCCCATGCGATTCATCACCGCGATGAGCGCTTCCAATGGAGCATTCCCTGCCCCAGCGCCCATACCCGCGAGCGAACCGTCCACACGCGTGGCGCCATTCTGAATGGCGGCAATCGTATTCGCCGTGCCAAGCGAGAGATTGTGATGCGCGTGCATGCCTCGCTCCGTCTTGGCGTCGAGCATTTCGCCAAAGGCCTGGAACCTCTCCGCTACTTCATGCGTGAGCAGTGCACCAGCAGAATCGACGACATAGACACAATGCGCGCCATAGGACTCCATTTGCTTGGCCTGTTGAGCGAGCAATGTGGGCGGCAGCATGTGAGACATCATCAGGAAGCCGACGGTATCCATCCCCATAGCGCGGGCATGTTCAATGTGTTGTTTGGCAACATCGGCCTCCGAACAGTGCGTAGCGATACGGATGCTCCGAGCGCCAGCTTCGTAGGCCAGATGAATATCTTCAACGGTGCCGATACCCGGCAGCAACAGCGCCGTCACGCGTGCATGGTGGACATTCTCCGCCACGGCGGCAATCCATTCCGCATCGCTATGGGCGCCGAAACCGTAGGTGCAACTCGATCCGGCGAGGCCATCCCCGTGCGTAATCTCGATGGCGTCCACGCGAGCGGCGTCCAGCGCCTTGGCGATCACAACTACCTGCTCGATCGAGTATTGGTGCCGAATGGGATGCATTCCATCGCGCAGCGTCACGTCTTGGATAAAGATCTTGTTTGATTGCATTCCGGTCTCCTACTGCAGGTGTGCAGCCAATCGCTCGGCAGTGGCCAGCGCCGCCGAAGTCATGATGTCGAGATTGCCCGCGTAAGAAGGCAGATAGTGCGCGGCGCCCTCCACTTCGAGAAATACAGCAGTCATAAGGCCCTGAAAGTTCCGTTGGCCAGGCAAGTTCACGGTGCGTGTGGCACCGACTCGCTCAAATTGAACCGCTTGTTTCAGGCGATACCCCGGCACATAGGACTGAACTTCGCCCACCATTCGCTGGACCGAATCCGCAATCGCGGATTCGTCGGCATGGCCGGTGAAGCAGAAGACCGTATCGCGCATAACCAACGGCGGCTCGGCAGGATTGAGAACAATGATCGCCTTGCCGCTGGCTGCCCCGCCGACGCTTTCGATGGCGCGCGCCGTCGTCTGCGTAAATTCGTCGATGTTGGCTCGTGTGCCTGGTCCGGCCGACTTGCTCGCGATCGAAGCTACGATCTCCGCGTAGTGAACAGGGGCGACGCTGGAGACGGCGGCAACGATGGGGATCGTGGCCTGCCCGCCACAACTCACCATGCTCAGGTTTGGCGCAGCCACGTGATCGGTGAGATTGACAACAGGTACGACAAAGGGCCCGATCGACGAGGGAGTCAGATCGATTACTTGTTTGCCATGTTGGCGAAGGACCTGGTTGTGCCGCTTGTGTGCCTTCGCCGAGGTGGCGTCGAACACGATACGAATATCGGCGAACTCCGGCATCGAGACCAACCCATCGATTCCGCCGTGCGTCGTGGGCACACCCAATCGCCGGGCGAAGGCGAGCCCATCCGAATCCGGATCAATCCCAACGAACGCTCCCATCGCCAGTTGATTCGAATTCCGTTTGACTTTGATCATCAGATCGGTGCCGATGTTGCCCGATCCGATAATCGCGACCTTCGTAAGTTGCATCACGATCGCTCCTTCACTTGATCCACCAAGTTCCGGCAGGCATTCAGAAAAATCGTCGCGTCTATGCTGAGCGCGGCGTAGGTGATGCCCATCGAGCGCCATTTCACCACATTCGCCGGATTGTCGCAGAACATGCCCACACACTTCCCTGCCCCGCGCGCCAAGGCCGCAATCTCCGATACACGATTTTCCACCCTCGGATGATTGACTTGCCCGGGCAGGCCGAGCGATTGTGAAAGATCATACGGTCCAATGAAGATGACATCAATGCGCTCCACCTGAAGGATCGCCTCCAGGTTCGAAGCGCCGCTTTCACCTTCGATGTGGACTATCAGCACGGAATCCCGATTCGCGTTCGCCATAAACGTAGCCGGGTCGATGGCTCGATAGCTTGCGCCGCGCACGAATGGCTGTAGACCACGTTCGCCTTCCGGCGCGAACAGTGCCGACTTCACCACCTGCAACGCCGATTCTTGAGAGCCGATCTGTGGAACCTGGACGCCGGCCGCACCGATGTCGAGAGGTTGGCGCACCAGCACCGGGTGATTCTCGGCCACGCGGACAATTGGGGCGATGCCGGCGCACTGCGCGGCGCGGATCAAATTCTCTGTTTCATGGAGATCGATGCTGCCATGCTCACGGTCGATGATGACGAAATCGAATCCAGAGAGTCCGAGAATTTCCACCATTGCGGGCGAAGGGAGTTCCAGGAAGGTTCCAAGGACGAATTCACCGGCGCGCAGGCGTTGGCGCAAAGGGTTTCGGGGAAGTGAATTCATTTTGATTTGACCATGCGCCTGTAGCCTATCCCAAACTGGATGCCGCGTGCCTGTCTGGAATTGGGTGTCCAGCCTTACAGTAGAAGGAGGCGTAAAGAGAACTCAGCTATGGGTGAATCACTTCCTATTGTTTATCTTGCGAGACACGGCGAGACGGCATGGACCATCACCGGTCAGCACACTGGCCGTACCGATATTCCTTTGACGGCTGCGGGCGAACGCAGCGCACTCGACTTGGGTGAGCGGCTGGCCGGACTCAATTTCGCCAAGGTGTTCACGAGTCCGCTGCAGCGAGCCAGCCGAACGTGCGCCTTAGCGGGGTTCGAAGCAATTGCCGAAATCGATAACGATCTGGTGGAGTGGGATTACGGCAAATACGAGGGTCTGCGAAGCGTCGAAATCCGCCAAGCAAATCCGGAGTGGAACCTGTTTCGCGATGGTTGTCCCGGAG
>DASRHX010000669.1:0-4700 GCA_035650295.1 Bryobacteraceae bacterium
GCGTGCCCTGAATGCGAACTACGGACAGTCCAAACACGGCGTCTTCACCGACAGACCGGAGACGCTGACGAACGACTTCTTCGTCAACCTGCTCGACATGAGTACGGAGTGGAAGCCCTCCTCTACCGAAGGCGTGTATGAGGGGCGCGATCGCGCGACGGGCAAGGTCAAGTGGACAGGCACCCGTGTCGATCTGATCTTCGGTTCGAACTCCCAGCTCCGGGCAATCGCGGAAGTCTACGCGTGCGACGACTCGAAGGAGGCGTTTGTGAAGGACTTCGCGGCCGCTTGGAACAAGGTGATGAACCTGGATCGCTACGACCTTGCCTGAACCCGGCTCTTAACGCAGATTGCGGTTAATTGGATCGATAAATCCGAAGTTCGTCGCTGGATTGGTGCGCGCGGGCCGGACCGCGCGCACCCTCCGCTTGTGCGGGATCCTGATCGCTGACGTCGCCGGGTGCCTTGTAAGCGTTTGGCGTTTGATCCCGGGATGCGGGTCCGCTATCAGCTCCCCGCGCAAGTCCGGTCAAGCACCGATGACGTGAATTTTTCGACCTGCCAGCGTGGTCTATCTACCAGCACCCGGAGGGTTCTCGATGGCTTTGACGAGGGCCGCGTAGCGGGGATGAGTCCTCAGGTGTTGGAGCCGGGGATCAACCTTAATCCACAGCGTGGAAGGCACGAAGTCCGCGACAGCCTGCTCCAAGCCGGCAATGGCCCGATCATGTTCTCCCAGAGCGGCGTTCATGACGGCGAGTTCGAAGTGGGCTGCGTTCTTTTCCAACTCGACGGCCAGCTTTCTGGCCTCGTCCAATCGTCCCAGCTTGGAAAGAGCGAAGCCAACATGGCCGAGCATCCAGTTCGTGCGGCTAATCCGGGTGGCCTCCTCAAACCGCTCGAGGGCCTCTTCGTAGCGACCCTGGCGGGCGGCCAACATGCCTTGCCACACGATAGGGGAAGGAGCGCGGGGCGAGATCTTCCGCGCGGCGTCGAGCGCGGGTAGCGCGGCCTCATACTGGCCGGCCCTGATTAGGCTGCTGGCGAGGTGATCGTGGAGGGCGACTTTGTAGGGTTCCAGCGCGATAGCTTTGCGCATCCGCTCGACACTCTCGTTCAACCGTCCGGTGGGAACCAGGATCAACCTGGCGTACTCCCAGGCGTAGTCGCCATTCGCAGGATCGAGCTCAGCCGCTTTCAGTAATGCCTGTTCGGATGCTCGCCAGTTCCGCTCGTAGAACAATCTCGCGACTCCCATGGCGTGGTGCGCTTCGGCGAGGTCCGGGTCGATGGAGATCGCGGTGCGGGCCGCGGCGAGCGCCTCGTTGCGTACTTTGGCGGCAGGAACCATCTGCCAATCGACCATCCGGTTGCAGGCGGCTGCCAAACCCGCCCAGGCAAGGGCATATCCGGGATCGGCCGCCACGGCCGCGCGGTAGAACTCGACGGAGCGGTTCGGCTCAATACCGTAATAGTAGGCAGCTCGCAAGTAATGAAGATAGGCTTCAGTGTTCCGTGTTCGCTGACGCACCAAGGCTCGCCTGGAAGAGGCCAAATCGAGATGAAAAGCTTTCGAGACCGAGCCCGCGATTTCGCTTTGGATATCCAGGACGTCTCCGAAGTGCCGGTCATAGGTCTCGGTCCAGAGCTGGAATCCACTGCGAGCGTCGATGAGCTGTACGGAGACCCTGACTCGATCATGGTCCTTGCGCACCGTTCCTTCGACGACGGCCTGCACCTGGAGTTGTTCGCCAATCTTGCGACCGCCGCCGGGCTGCCTCTTGAACTGCTCGACGGAGCTGCGCGGAACGACTTGGAAGATCTGGAGATTGGCCAGACTATCGATCAGTTCCTGCGTCATGCCGCGGCAAAAATACTCGAGGTCCTTTCCCGGGCTGAGGTCTTCGAATGGAAGGATCGCAATGGACGGTTTAAAAGCGGGTTTGGCGGGCGAATGCCAACGGGCGCCGATTACCAACCCGGCTACGGCCAGAGTCAGCATCGCGCCGAGGCCCCAAAGTAGAATCCGCCGCTTGGGCGCCGGCGCAGATTGTCGAACCAGATCCCGGAAGACCGGCGCATAACTTCCTTTTGGAATCTCTATCCGCAGGGTGTCGCAGCTTCCCTCGCTGGCGTAGTAGCGCACCAGCCGTTCACGGAGCTTGCCGATTTCAACGCGGACTTGAGAGTCAATGCGCGGGTCGTAGGAGTGCTTTTCGAACACCTCGAGCGCGATGGTGGACTCTTTGATCTCCGCTGCTCTGCCAGCCGCTGCTTTCTCCAGCAGGTGGCGCAGAAGATCCCTGTGGCGTCCGGCTCTTTGGAACGTGCCGCTAGCGCTGACGCGCTCTAGCGCGGCGAGGATGCCATCCGGCGATGGAGTCTTCAGTTCCATGGTGTTACGTGCTTGGTAACGTCATCTTTAACGTACTCTCACGTCATTTCGGCCCCGTTCCCGGCGCAACATGATCAGCATGTCACAACTAATTGGGCGCCGGGTTTTGTCAATGATCGTATCGCTTACGGCGTGCGGCTTTTTTGCGGGGGCTCGCATGGAGGCGGCCGAAGTGGATTTCGGATTGGTAGGAATCACCGGTGTCGACACGGCACGGCTGTCCGTGTTGTGCTCTGACGACACGACCAGCACGGCCCCGCCCCAGCCGTGCGCGGTCGAGTTCCATTTCCACGACGTCAGCGGGCGAATCGTAAAGCAGGCGGAGATGACGCTGCAGCCGGGGGTCAGCGGGTTTCTCGACGTGAGGTCATCGGAGGTTGGCCTGGCGTCTGTGGGGGGCCGGGTCGGAATAATACCCTGCTATTTCGTGGGAAGCGGCCGCGCCTTTGGCGCCCTGCGGATTTTCGACAACTTCACCTTGCGCCAGCGTATTTTTGCAAACTCGGTGGAGGGCAGCAAGGCGCGGAGCGGCGAGGTACACTTCGGTGTCGCAGGAATTACCCCCTTCGAGACGGCGCGACTCAACGCGGTCTGCAAGGCAGACCCGAAAACGGACGGTCCGCCGTCCTGCGAGGTCACCCTTATCTTCCACCTGTCCGGCGGCCGGATCTTGAAGCAGGCGACCTTGACGCTGGAACCGGGCGCGGGCGGCTCCCTGCAACTGCGGACAACGGAGTTCGGCCTGACCGCCAGACTGGGCGAGATCATCCCCTGCATCAAGGTCGGGCGTGGAAGCGCTGTTTCCACGTTCGAGGTGATTGACACCGCCAGCGGTCTGACCACGCTGCTCGCGCACCCGGCGACGGCAGTCGGCTTGGACCCGCCGGAACCGGTGCGCACCCAGTAGCCTGCCGGCGCCCGATGTAGATCGGTCCCTTAGATCTGCCGGGCTCATGACCCGGTCTATTTTGGCGATTCAGAAAATCGGAGGATTTCCAAGATGACGTTTAGCAAAAAGCTGTTCGCAGTTGGTGTGCTCACCGTATTTCCCGTCGTGAGTCACGCTCAAGTTGGGCCGGCCGCGCCGGCATGCCAGGCAATTCAATTCAATGTGAATGCCGTGGCGTTACCTGCACCGAAAGTGCTCAATCCCGTGGTCGATTTTTCGGGATCCGGCGGGCAACTGGACCCAACCCCTCTGCTGCAGACGACAATTAACGTTCTGCCCGGGCGGCCAACCTGCGTGGTGGTTCACTTCAGCACGCAGGCGGATCCACAAGACAATGCCATCGTGTTCCAGGCATCCATCGACAACGTGCCGATGCTCGGCCATGGAACGGCTTTGTCGTATGCCACACCGGTGGTTTCCGATCCGGAAGAAACGAATCTCAACCTTTCCAGAATGCTGTCCTACACATTCTTCGCTCCGGTCGCGCCGGGCGTGCACATCGTGCGCATCCGCGTAGCCAGTTGTTGCACTTCGAATCCGACGGGCGGGCTTCTCATTCGAGGGGCATCGCTGGTTGTGAAGTATTAGTCGCGCGGGAAGGCGAAATCGCCTGCCCACCTCTTCACTTCAGACGCTGGTAGCATACCTGTGTGTCCGATTCTGCCTGGGTCCCGATCGTCACCCCTGCAGTCCCAGCCAGCGCGAGTACGCCCCGGCACAGTGCCGTCGTTCGCGTCACACACTGGATCACCGCGCTGTGCTTCCTTGCCCTGCTCGTAAGCGGAGTGGAGCTGATCATCTCGCACCCGCGCTTCTATTGGGGCGAAGAAGGCAACGTCAATACACCTTCTCTGTTCGATCTGCCGATTCCTGCGTCGAGGGCGGCGGTGAAGACCGGCTACGCCTACGTGCTGCCGGACCAAAACGGCTGGAGCCGGTATCTTCATTTTCAAACCGCATGGATTGCGGTGTTCACTGGCTTACTGTACGCGGGCTACGGGATGGTGACACGGCATGTCCGAAAGAACTTACTTCCGGATAGGGCCGATCTTTCGTGGCCGGCGTTGTGGCGAGAAATCCTGGACCATTTGCGGTTCAAGCGACCGGGTGAAGAGGAAGCCTGGTCCTACAACGTGCTTCAGAGGCTCACTTACCTTGTAGTGATCTTCGTTCTGTTCCCATTGATGATCTGGACGGGCCTGGCGATGTCTCCTTCGTTCACGTCGGCATTTCCCGCCACGGTCAATGTGTTGGGTGGTCATCAATCGGCACGCACGGTTCATTTTTTCGTCACCATATCTCTCGTACTTTTCGTCTTGGTTCACATTGCGATGATTTGCCTTGCCGGATTCAGGA
>DASRHX010000670.1:0-7227 GCA_035650295.1 Bryobacteraceae bacterium
GCCCCTGGGTGTTGCAACGTGGGCAACGACGGGGGCGCTCAAGAATTTTAAACTGCGGAAATTGTGAGTCGGATCACAACCCCGTGGGCCGGTCGATAAACACCCACGGAACTTTGAACTTGTCCGACAGGTACTTCGCCAGCGCCTTTACGCCAAACGTCTCCGTCGCGTAATGGCCCCCATAAAGCACATTAATCCCGAGTTCCTCCGCGATCCCGTAAGTCCAATGCGGGCCCTCGCCGGTAATGAACGTGTCCACTCCCTCTTCGGCCGCCAATTTCAAGTGGCTCCCCGCACCCCCGGTGACGATTCCCACTCGCCGGCAAGTCTCCGGGCCGCCTGGAATCAAGCGCACCGGGCCACCGACCACGCTGGCCAACTTCCTTTCGAGTTTCTCCCGCGGAATTTTTACTGAAGCCTGAAGTCCAATCGCCTGTCCCTTTTCCACGAAGAACGGTTCAAACTTTCTCAACCCTAATGCCGCGCCCAACTGCGCGTTGTTGCCCAACCTGGGATGCAGATCGAGTGGCAGATGCGAGCTGTACACCGCGAGATTGTTCTCCACCAGGGCGCGGATCAATTCGTAGCGCTTGCCGGTCCACGGATGGCTTGCTCCCCAAAACAATCCATGATGCACCACGAGCAGGTCGGCGCCCTGTTCGATCGCCATGCGGACCGTTGCATGCGTCGCATCGACCGCCGCGGCAATCCGCGACACCTGCCCGCCATTCTCCACCTGCAGGCCATTCACCGCGCCGTCATAATCCTTGATCTCCTTCGTCCGCAACGTCCGCTCGCACTCCTCCACCAAACGTTTCAATGACACAGCCATGTTCGGATTGAATCCAATGGGAACGGGTCGCACAAGTTCTTAACCCGCGAAACAAACCCTTGCGTTGCCTGCAACCACGTGCAACAGATTGTGCAGCAGAAACATGACGAGTCAAAGTTCCGGCCACGCCGATTGGGACATCCAGTCGGCTCGCAACCTTTACAACATTCAAAGTTGGGGTGCCAAATACTTCGACATCAACGAAGCAGGTCACGTCATCGCGCGCCCTTTGCAGGAAGCCGGCGCCAGCGTCGACCTGACCGACGTGGTCGAAGAGGCGAAAGCCCGCGGCCTGAAATTTCCCGTGCTCGTGCGCTTCCAGGACATTCTGCGTCATCGCGTCGAGTCGATCAATCTCGCCTTCCGGGCGTCGATCAAGGAATTCAATTTTCAGGGGCAATACCGCGGCGTCTTTCCCATCAAGGTCAATCAGTTGCGCGAAGTGGTGGAAGAAATTCTCGACGCCGGCCGCGCTTTCAATTTCGGCCTCGAAGTTGGCAGCAAGCCGGAACTCTTCGCCGGCCTTGCCCTCCAAAACCAGGCCGGCGGCCTGATCATTTGCAATGGTTACAAGGACGCCGAGTTCATTCGCATGGCGTTGCTGGGCACCAAGCTCGGCAAGAAGGTCATCATGGTCGTCGAGAAGCTGGAGGAATTGAAACAGATCATCACGATCTCCCGTCAGGTCGGCGTCGAACCGTTCATCGGCATGCGCGCCCGGCTGCTCAGCAAAGGCATGGGCAAATGGGCGGAAAGCGCCGGCGAGAACGCCAAGTTCGGCCTCAGCACCCTTGAGCTCCTCGCCGCCACCGAAATGCTTAAGGCCGAGAACCTGATGCATTGCTTCAAGCTGCTCCATTTTCACATCGGCTCGCAAATCCCGGACATCCTCACCGTCAAGAAAGCGGTTCAGGAAGCGGCGCGGTATTACGCCAAGCTCGTTAAAATGGGCTTTACCATCGAATACCTCGATGTCGGCGGGGGCCTGGGCGTGGATTATGACGGCAGCCGCTCAGCGTTCGACAGCTCAACCAATTACACTCTCCAGGAATACACCAATGACATCGTGTATTACATCGCCGATGTCTGTAATGCCGAAAAAGTACAACACCCGGACATCATCAGCGAAAGCGGGCGCGCGATCGTCGCTCATCATAGCGTGCTCATCGTTGAGGTCTTCGGCGCCATCGAAAAGATTCGCCCGGAAAGTGTAATTGATTACAGCGACAGCGAGACCGCGCTCGTCAAGGAACTCCTGGACATCAAGCGCAATATTGGCAAGGCCAACAAGCTCGAGGCTTACCACGATGCTCTCGAACGCAAAGAAGATGCGCATCAGATGTTCACGCTTGGTATGCTCGACCTTGCTGACAAAGCAAAAATCGAACACCTCTACTGGGAGATCAGCCAGGAGGTCGTGCAAAGCTTTCGCGGCCAGGCTTACATCCCTGAAGAAATCCGCAAACTCGAAGACAGTCTTGGCGACCAGTATCTTTGCAATTTCTCCGTCTTCCAATCACTGCTCGACCATTGGGCGCTCGGCCAGCTTTTTCCGATCATGCCCATCAATCGCCTCACCGAGCGTCCTACGCGCGAAGCCACGCTCGTCGATATCACCTGCGATTCAGATGGGCAGATCAATAAATTCATCGACCTCCGCGACGTTCGTGACACCTTGCCGCTTCATGCGCTCAACAAACGCAACGGATCCGGCAATATCGAACCCTACTATCTGGGTTTCTTCCTTTTGGGCGCGTACCAGGATATCATGGGCGACCTCCACAATCTTTTCGGTCGCGTTAATGAAGTTCATGTCTTCCTCGATCCCGACGAACCGTCCGGATATTACGTCGAAGAGATCATCGAAGGCACGACCATCGTTCAGGCTCTCTCCTCCGTGCAATACGACGAAACCGAACTGAAGCGGCAGATGAAAGCGCAAATCGATGAAGCGATCAAATCCGACCGCATGAAACCCTCCGAAGCGATGCGCCTGCTGGACGACTACGAGCGTGGACTCAAGGAATACACCTACCTCAACTTTTAAGCCTTTGTCTTCGCCTTCGTCCTCGTCCCCCTCCCCGGTGCTTCTGAGTTCGCTCGGCCGGCTTGTGCGCGGTCTCTCCGCGCTTTTCTGGGGGCTTCCCATCGCCTTGGTCGTCTGCGTCCAAACCGCCAAAACCGATCTGCTCAAGCCACTCGGGCTGGTTCCTTCCATTATGGCACTCGCCCTTCTGTATTACGCTCTCACGCAAATCAGCTACTTCCAAAAGCAGGAACGTGTGTGGCGTGTTGCGCTCGACCGTGCCAAAATCTTTGGCCTCATCAACCTGGGGCTTTGTCCATTCCTGTATTGGTGGAATCGCATGCCCAGCAACCCGTTTTTCACGGCTGTCATCGAACTCATGGCCGTCAACAGCATGATTTACCTCTTCTGCATCAACCTGCTCTTGCGCCGCCTCGCTGCCATGCTCCCGGACGAAACCCTGCGCCTTGAGACGCGCCTCTTCACGCAGATGAACAATTATCTCATCGGTTTCACGGCTCTCATCTTTGTCACGTATCTCATCCTGGCCCTTGTGCGCGCCGATTCCATAACGCTTTACTTTCTTGCCCTCTTCAATCGTGGAGGCCTCTGGACGACTCTTTTCATGATCTTTCTTCCGATTGCCCTGATCCTGCTTCCTGTCGCGATGACCATGGCCCTGATCTGGAAAATCAAGGAACTCATCCTGGCCAGCGTGTTCAACGCCGACGCCGGCACTGCGTGACACCAGTGCTCGGCAGGTGAGTTTTCGTAGGTTTTCTTAGGGGATTCCCCGACATAACGGAATTGCCAACGGCGGAGGAATATGCATTATAGCAGCATACCCAGTTGCGGTGTAGTTGCGCGTGAAGAGTTTTTGTGTGTCTGAGTCGGTGTTCGGTGCTAGAATTCTGGCGTCGCTTCTCTGCGTTTTTACGGCCGGCTTATCGGCGCAAGCTGCCATCCCGCTCATCACTCAGCAACCGGTAAGGACAAACGTAATGGCGGGGGATAACGTGATCTTTCACGTCGTTGCGTCGGGGACCGCGCCACTATCCTATCAGTGGCGATTTTCCAGCACGAACCTTCCCAGCGGCACTACTGCGACTTTGGTCCTGAGTAACGCACAGAGCAGCCATGCAGGACCCTATCAAGTCGTCGTTTCCAATGCCGAGGGCTCAGCAACCAGTGTGGTGGCGCAACTGGTAGTGCGTGCGCTCGGGACTTCCGTCTATCTGCCACCGCCAGGGGGATGGACATATCGGTATGAAGGCACCGCCATGGCGCCTTCTGTTACCGCAGCGCTGGACGGAACCTGGAACCACAACAATGGCTCGGACGCCTGGGCAGGAGATTTGCGGGGGCCGGGTATCCTGCCTGAAGGCGGCCTCAGCGTCAGTAACGGCGTCCTCACGCTGGAGGACGTCATGGCAAGCGGAACTGGCGACGACAACCGCCGCTTATATTTTACGCATCAACTCGCGCAGGACTCGCTGACGAATGCGAACACCATTCTCAGTGATGGCGTGACATTCACATTCCGCGCAAGACTCACCCCTCCGCCGCCTGGCGATCCGCTCACCGAACTGACGAACGCGCCGAACGGCTTCATTAATGCAAGTGACGGCAAAGGAATGATTGGCATACGGCAGGTCGGGTCGAGCGGGATGATCATTTCTTTCAGCTTAAACATGGCGTCCGAAGACACGAACGCGACGACGTTGTACGATTTTCCGGCCGCGGGCCTGCACATGAACAATTTAAACGGCAATTCGCGCACGCAATTTGTCGATCCGGGTGAAGAGGGCACAGTGAACGTCTTTGCGGTGAACCCCACGGAATTCCATGAATTCTGGATCACCGTGCAGGACAATGGTTTGGATCCAGGAACGCATCGCGTGTCCGTGTATGCGGATGGCTCGACGGCGCCCACAATCTTCAACGTCACCGCCGGCATCGGGGCCGATACGCCGATCACAAACTACCTTGCTATTGGCCTTCCGAGCACGGTCCAACGCGGCGCCTTCGACCTCGACTGGGTCGGCTACAAGCAGGGTGTGCACGTTCCTCAGGAGGGGAAAGTTCCCGTGGAGATCGTTTCGCAGCCCGCAAGCCAAATCGTCAACGAAGGGCAAACGGCGACGTTCTCTGTGAGCGTCAGCGGGACGCCGCCGATCACCAACCAATGGTATCGCAATGGCGTGTTGATCCCCGGCGCGACGGGGCTGAGCTACACGACCGGGTCGTTGCTTCCGCCGGACAACAACGCGGTTTTCACGGTGGCCTGCCAGAATGTTACGGGATCCGTGATGAGCGATCCGGCGGTGTTGACCGTGATCGGTGATAGCACCCCGCCGACGTTGCTGAGCGCGGCGAGTTTGAACGGACAGAGTATTGGAATCTGTTTTAGCGAGCGCGTCGCCGCACCGAGTGCACAGAATCTTGCGAACTACACTGTCAATAATGGCACGGTAACGGTGACGTCTGCGACTTTACGCGCCGACGGCAGAACGGTTCTCCTGCAGATCACGGGTCTCGCGTCACAAATCGGTATTGTGTTCACGGTGCGCGCCACCAACATCGTGGACGCGTCGTTCGCAGGAAACTCAGGTGGCGGGGCCGCGCAGGGAATCGTGCATGGACTAACGGCAGCAGATGTCGGGATCGCGAATGGGACGACCTTCACTTGCGCGAGCAATCATTTCCAAATCAGCGCCGGCGGCTCGGGATTGGGCGGGACTGATGATGGATTCCAGTTTGCCTCGATGCTGCGCACCGGCGACTTCGATGTTCGGGTGCGGCTCTCTCGCCTGGATGCGACAAACACGGCCACGCACGCCGGTTTAGTGGCGCGCGTCGACCAGACGCCCGGAAGCCGATCGCTGAATGCATTCGTCACGCCTCTGCCCGGGGACAACGCGTATCACGCTACGCATCGCGCAACAACCAGTGGCGCCACTGCGCCATGGCCCGGCGGGTCCGACAAGCCCGGTGTGCCGTTGCCAAATGCATGGATCCGGATGACGCGAGCGGGCGATTTATTCGCGGCGTACCACAGTGCGAACGGCATCGATTGGCAATCGTACGCGCAAATCACTCAGGCATTTCCAGCAACGATGCTTGTTGGCATCGCTGGGGCGAACCTGTCTGATTCCGTGTTGGACGAATTGATCTTCATACCACCGCCGGAGATCATCACGCAGCCAACCAGCATTGTGGCGACCAACGGTGACCTGGTGAGCTTGTCGGTGATCGCTGCCAGCAAAGCGGACATTCGTTATCAATGGCGCTTCAACGGTGCGGACCTCCTGAACGAGACGAATGCCAGCCTGATTCTTGCCAACGTCAATCCCGGCCAGGCCGGGACATACCAGGTGCGCGTCGCCAACGGTGGTGGAGCAGTGCTGAGTGTCCCTGTGACCCTTACCGTTCGGGCGCTGGATTATGGTGACGCCCTTGCGGCCTATCCGACGCTGCTTGCGAACAACGGAGCGCGCCATGTGCTCGTGCCCGGCATTCGGCTGGGCGCGGCGGCGGATTTCGAACTGAATGGTTTTCCAGGCGCGGCCGCGAACGGTGATGACTTGAATGGTTCAGACGATGAGGACGGCGTGACTTTTATTTCGCCCCTGTGGGTGGATCAGACCGCCACGGTCGAGGTCGTAGCGTCCACTAACGGCGTGCTCAACGCGTGGATCGATTACGGAGCGGACGGCAGCTTCGCGCAACCCCAGGACCACGTCTTCGCGGATTTTGGGCTGGAGCCAGGAACCAATCTGTTCAGCTTGATCGTGCCATTTGATGCGAAAGGCACGAACACTTTTGCGCGCTTTCGCTTCAGCACTGTGGGCGGCCTGGGACCCGCCGGGCTTGCCCCGGACGGCGAAGTGGAAGATTACGCGGTGGCGGTGATTCCGGTCTCAGACCTTTCGATTGTTGCCGCGGATCTGCCCGACCCAGTCGCAGCGATTAGTAATCTCACTTATCAGATCACGGTTAGAAACGTCGGCCCCGCGTTGGCTACGGGCGTCACCGTAACCAACCGATTCAGCGTCCCAATCGACCTCGTTTCAGCGACTGGCACGCTTGGCGCATGCGCTTACAACGGAGTCATAAACTGTACGATCGGCGATCTTGCCGTCGGCAGCGACGCCACGATCACCGTCGTTGTGAGGCCGTTGCAGGCAGGCAGCCTTTCGAGTACGTTTGGCATCTACGGGAACCAGCCCGATCCAAATACAGGGAATAATATTGTGCTCAGTCTTACGACGGTTGAGTTGGCGCCGAGCATCACTGCGCCGCCCGCGAGTCTCACCGTTACGCAGCACAACACCGCGACTTTTACCGTAACGGCGAACGGCACTCCGCC
>DASRHX010000671.1:0-3106 GCA_035650295.1 Bryobacteraceae bacterium
TCGCATCACATCTACTTTGGCCTCGACGCCGCCGCGATCGCCACGACTGACCGCCGTTCGCCGTTCTTCAAGGGCACCCAGCATGGGGCCGAGTGGCTGGCCAGCAACCTCAATCATCGGATCACTTACGCCTGGCGCGTCGATGAAGTGGATGCTGCAGGCAACGTGGCCAAAGGCGAAACATGGCGTTTCGGCACCCGCTTTCCGGCGTTCCCGACCGCGGAAGGTTATGGACGATTCGCGCGCGGCGGCCGCGGCGGCCGGGTGATCGCGGTGACAAACCTCAAGGACAGCGGTGCGGGCAGCTTGCGGGCGGCGGTCGAAGCAGAGGGTCCACGCACGGTTATTTTCAATGTGTCAGGCCTGATTACCCTTGAATCCAGGCTGGTGATCAAAAACCCTTACCTCACCATCGCGGGCCAGACCGCACCGGCGAAAGGCATCTGTATCCGAAAATACAACCTCGGCATGAGCGGGACTAAAGATGTGATTGTGCGCCACCTTCGTGTGCGGCCAGGCAATCTGGCGAGCGTGACGCTCGACGGAATGGGCATGCAAGGCAGCGATCATTGCATCATCGACCATTGTTCGGTGAGTTGGTCGATCGACGAAGCGTTCAGTTCGCGCTCCGCCAGGAACATAACCTTGCAGCGCTCCCTGATCTCCGAAGCACTCAACGATGCCGGCCACAAGAAGTATCCCCCTGGCACGCAACACGGTTACGCGGCCAGCATCAGTGGCTTGATCGGAAGCTTTCACCACAACCTGCTGGCTCATTGCGCGGGGCGCAACTGGAGTCTTGCCGGCGGTCTGAACCAGGGCGCGCGTCACACGGGCTGGCTCGATATCCGCAATAACGCGGTCTATAACTGGAAACACCGCACCACCGATGGCGGCGCCGCCAAAGTCAATTTTGTCAACAATTACTATAAGCCCGGCCCCGCTTCCCGATATTTCAACGTGCTCAATCCGGAACGAAACAACATCAAGGGATTTGGCGCGCAGGATTATTATATCGCAGGGAACGTGATGGAAAATCGCTTTGGCGCTGACAAACCGCTGGCCGGTGTCACCCAGCCGGAACCTTACGAGAATTTCGTCGTGGATGCGCCCTTCTTCGACGCTCAGGTCCCCACGCAATCGGCTGAAGATGCTTATCAAAGCGTGCTCTCCGACGTGGGGTGCAATCGTCCTATGCTGGACGATCACGACAAGCGGGTCATCCAGGAAGTGCGCGATGGCACGACCCGTTATCGCGGCAGCAAAACGGGCTTGCCCGGTCTTCCTGATTCGCAGGACGACGTCGGTGGTTGGGAGGAATACCCGGAAGTGCATCGTCCCGCGAATTGGGATACCGATCACGATGGTATTCCAAATCAGTGGGAAAAACGCGCGGGCTTGAACCCGAACGATCCCGCTGATGGTAACGGAGATCGCAACACGGATGGCTACACGAACCTCGAGGAATACCTTGGCTGGCTTGTGGGCGAATTTCCCGATCCTAAAAATCTATGAAACGCACTCGCAAACTGCTCGGGGCCTTCCTTTTCGCCTTCAGCGTCTCAGGTATGGCCGCTCCCGTCCCTGCATTTCCCGGGGCCGAAGGCGGGGGCGCGATCACGCCGGGTGGCCGTGGCGGGCAGGTCATCCAGGTGACCAGTCTTGATGACAGCGGTCCCGGCAGCTTTCGCGCAGCCCTCGAAGCCAGCGGCCGGCGCATCGTAGTCTTTCGCGTTGGTGGTCTGATCACGCTTACCAACCGGCTCCGCATCACTGAGCCGTTCATCACCATCGCGGGCCAAACAGCTCCGGGCGACGGCATTTGTGTGCGCGGCGAAACCACCGAGATCAACACCCACGACGTTATCATTCGTTATCTCCGTTTTCGGCGCGGCGAACTCAAGCGGCGCGACGATGGCCTGGGAGGTTATCCGGTTCGCAACATCATTCTGGATCATTGCTCGTTCAGTTGGGGCCTCGACGAAAATATTTCGCTCTATCGTTGGATGGAGAAGATGCCTCAAGGGACGGACAAGAAGAGGCCCACCGAAAACGTGACGATCCAGTGGTGCATTTCCAGCGAAGCGCTGGACCTGAACAATCACGCTTTTGGCGGCACGTGGGGCGGACGGAATGGCTCCTTTCACCACAATCTTTTTGCCTGCAACACCGGCAGGAACCCGAGCATCGGGTACGGCGACCATTTCGATTTCCGGAATAACGTCCTTTTCAATTGGCGGCATCGCACCATCGATGGTGGCGACGCCAGTTCGTGGGTCAATGTCGTTGCCAATTATTTAAAGCCCGGCCCCGCAACTCAGAGTGAAGTGCGCTTCCGCATTTGCCGTCCGCAACACCTGAACATGTTCAGCGAAGCCCCGACCCCAGGCAAATGGCACGTGGCAGATAATCACGTCGTAGGCAATGACAGGATTACCGCCAACAACTGGGACGGCGGGGTCGATTTCGACGCTCCCGACGCTAAAGCTGCCGGTGGCCTGCACGCCGTCATCGAAAGAGTGCGCGGGCCGGCTCCATTCGCAGCCACCCCCGTCCAACAGCAAACCGCCCAGCAGGCCTACCAGCTCGTCTTGGCTAATGCTGGCGCCACTCTTCCCAAACGCGATCCGGTCGACACCCGCGTCATCGAATCCGTCCGTACTGGCAAACCCAAAGTCGGCAATGGAATTATCACCACCCCTGCCGACGTCGGCGGCTGGCCAGAATACAAGTCCGCCCGTCCCGCGGCCGACAAAGACAAAGACGGCATGCCGGACACTTGGGAAAACAAACACAGCCTCAACCCCGGTGACGCTACCGACAGCGCGCAAGACAAAGACCAGGACGGTTACACCAACCTCGAAGAATACCTCAACGGCACTCACCCGGCCACCTTCATCGACTATACCAAGCCGGAAAACAACGTGAACACCTTAAAGTGAGGCGACTCTCTGGCAACATGCGGAGCCCCGGCTTCTTCCTCGTTTGCTATCTCTTCTCAACCTCTGTCATTGCAAAAGACTTCCATCTGTTGAAGCCCGAGGCCTTCGGTCACCACATCGAACGTTTCAACACCATGGAAAACGAAAACGTCACCAACTTCGTT
>DASRHX010000672.1:0-4506 GCA_035650295.1 Bryobacteraceae bacterium
CAGAAAACCTTGGCGAGCGTTCTCTTCGCGGACCATTGGAAAGAACGGCACCGATTCGACCTTAGCCGGCGTACATTTGCGGCCAAGATTCAGCGCGATTCTCAGGATGGAGAGTTCGCGATTGCAGGTCGTCTCCGTAACGCCATCGGCCTTTCGCATGTCGCGGAACTGCTTGAGCTTCTGCGTCGATAGCGCGGCTGCCTTCATCTCGCCGAAGTACGGTTTGAGGTTCGCGGCGATGCACCATCGAAAGACTCGCGCCGTGCTCGCCTTCGCATTGCCAGCATCGTAGTGGGCGAGAAGGTCGTCCAAGAGTTCACCGCATTTGGTTTTGGCCCCTTGTGAGACACCGATTTCTCCGCGCGCCTTCTTGCCCAGAATCTGATCGCGGAGGCGCTTCGCATCCTGGATGTTCGCCGAGCCGGAGGACTTCTGGAGCTGTTTGCCATCGATCCAGTAGGAGACGTACCAGATATTTCCGCGCTTGAAGATTGTTCCGGTGCCGTAGGAACTCCGTGCCATGGCCGAAGCATAACATGGGTTTTCGGAAAGACCGTTAACACCAACCGTTGCAGGGCAAAGCAAAAGCGGCCCGACAGGGCCGCTTTATAATTGCAACTTATTGATTTGATTGGTGCGGATGAGAGGACTTGAACCTCCACGACCTTGCGATCACTAGAACCTGAATCTAGCGCGTCTGCCAATTCCGCCACATCCGCACGATGGGGGGAGACAACCCTCTAATTGTCCGATAGGGCGCTGCTGCTGTCAACGCTTCGACGCTGCGGCGGCACTGTTAGAATGAAGGCTGCACCGCTCACATAATATGCCTGTACCGGTTTCGCAGATGTGGACTGTCGCCTCCTATGTCCTTCGGCAAAAGTTGAAGGGCAAAAAGCGATATCCGTTGGTGCTCATGCTCGAGCCACTTTTCCGCTGCAATCTGGCCTGCGCCGGCTGCGGGAAGATCCAGTATCCTCCGCACATCCTCAAGAAGAACATGACGCCCGAGGAATGTTTCCACGCGGCGAAAGAGTGCGGCGCGCCGATGGTGGCCATTCCCGGCGGCGAACCTTTGATGCATCCCCAAATTCACGAGATCGTCGAAGGTCTAGTGGCGCGCAAAAAGTACGTCTACTTGTGTACGAACGCCCTGCTGCTTGAAGAGAAGTTGCCGTTGTTCAAGCCGAGCAAGTACTTCACCTTCTCCGTTCATGTCGACGGGGAACGGGATCATCACGACTTCTCAGTCTGCCGCGAAGGTGGGTTTGACATCGCCCTGCAAGGCATTCGGGCCGCGCTGGCGCGGGGCTTCCGCGTCACCACGAATACGACATTGTTCGATGGCACGGATCCCAACAGCGTTCGCGCCTTCTTTGACCAAATGATGGACGTGGGCGTGGAGAGCATGATGCTTGCGCCCGGTTATTCCTACGACAAGGCGCCCGATCAACAGCACTTCCTCGGGCGGGCACGAATCCGCCGTCTCTTCAAGGCCATCCTCTCCAATCGCAAATCGAGCTGGCGCTTCAATCAGTCTCCGCTCTATCTCGAATTCCTCATGGGAAAGCGCCATTATCAGTGCACGCCCTGGGGCATGCCCACTTACAACATCTTCGGTTGGCAGA
This sequence comes from Bryobacteraceae bacterium, assembly GCA_035650295.1. GTDB lineage: Bacteria > Acidobacteriota > Terriglobia > Bryobacterales > Bryobacteraceae > JAFLBB01. Next base: position 1,629 of record DASRHX010000672.1, read on the forward strand.
AGCCCTGCTATCTCCTGCAGGATGGCTATACCGACACCTTCGCCGAACTCATGTCGGCGACGCAGTGGGAGCAGTACGGCACCGAATCTGGCAACCCGCGCTGCGCGAATTGCATGATGCATTGCGGCTATGAACCATCGGCGGTCAACGAGACTTTTGGTTCGCTCGGCGGCTTCCTCTCAACAGTCCGCGCTTCGCTGTTCACCCGCTACCGCGACCGTGATGCCGAACGCCTGCTTACCGAACCGGTGCGGCCCGTTCATTCACACAATCCATTCGTCACGATCGACGTGAAGCAGCCGGCCGGTCAAGCTCAACAAGTATGAGTGGCTTCGACGATCCCGATTCGCTCGAAGTCGTCCCCGGCTTTGACGATGGAGGACTGGAAGGCACCGTCCCGTCCCTTGCATCTGAGGACGAACTCCGCGCCGCGCTTCACCTAGCCTTCGACTATCGCGGCGACGTCACCATCACTCGGAAGAACGGCGCCATCATAGAAGGCTATCTGTATGACCGTTCCGAGGGCGCGACGCTCGATGATTCCTTCGCCCGTCTCTGGCCCAAGGACTCCGAAGCGCGTATCGCCATCCCGTATTCCGACATTGCCAGGCTTGTTTTTTCCGGACGCGACACCGCCGCCGGGCGCGGTTGGGAGGCCTGGCTGCGCCAGTATTGGGAAAAGAAATCGGCCGGCGAAACGCAGATTCAGATCAAGCCAGATCCGCTCGACTAAAAATTACACCACGCTCGGGTGGGGTGTGTTATGATATAAAAGCGGCCACGTAGTCCCTTCCCCGTATTTCACACCTTATTCCGGTCCTGTTCCCGGTTCCCGATCACGAAAGCAGACCTCGCGCTCGAGCTTTCATCCGACTGACACGACAGCTACATGGTGCAGGTTTCATCCTGTATCCAACGGCCGCAAATACAACAGGAGAAAAATACCAAATGACCGTTGATTTCAAGCGCGGAAATAGACAATACCTGATAGCCAGCGACTTCGATCAGACGCTCAGCTTCAACGACTCCGGCTTCGTGCTGAGCGAAATGCTGGGCAACGAACGCTTCCCGGAAAAAGTGGAAGGCCTTGCCAAGATCCACCTGGTCCAGCAGGGCGGCGAGTTGGCGTACCTGCTGCTACACGATCCTGAGTACCGCTGCGTGCGCCGAGAGCATTTGCACGAAGTCGGCAAGCGAATTCGACTCAAGAAAAACATTCCGGCGCTCCTGCGAATGCTCGACGGGTTGGAGGGCAATCGATTTGCCTTCTACGTCATTTCGGCGGCGCCCGAGGAAGTTATCCAATCGGCGCTCGAAGGAATTGTCGAGCCGGACCACATTTTCGGAACACGTTTCCGGTATCACCCGGAGACTGGAGAAATTGAATCCATCGCGCGCGTGCCCGCGGGATACGGCAAAGTTGCCGTGCTGGAGGAACTTGTCGCCCGTCATCAGGTGAGCCACGATCACGTGGTTTACATGGGAGACGGCAGCTCCGACGTTCATGTCATGATGCACCTGAATCGCCGTGATGGAATTACGATCGCCGTGTCGGAGGCGAAGTTCATTTCTCAGATCGCGCGGCGCACGGTCCTCAGTGAAGATGCTCTGAGCGTACTGGTCCCCATCCTCGAAGAAGTTGCCGGATGGGACTCCACGCGCATCCGTTCGCTGTTTGCCGCCAACGGCTTTGTCCTACAGGATTGGAGCAAGGTACGTACGGATTCGCTCACGATCTCGCGCCACGAAATTGCGGAAGCAATCACGGCCTGAGGGAGGATTCGCTTATGAAAGAATTCCTACTGCAATCCATCGGCTGGGTGGCCACTCTTGTCTTCGCCTGCTCCTACTTCTTCCGCAAACCATCCTCATTGCGCGTGGTTCAGGCTATTGCCGCGTTGCTGTGGATCGGCTATGGCATCATCATTCAGGCACCTCCGGTAATCGTGGCCAATGTGGTGGTGGCGGCCATGGCCCTGGTCAGCGTCTTGGCTTCACGGCGGCGCGAATCTACACCGGCGACAGACTGATCGGTCTCACGGACGACCATGCGGCTTCGCTCGATCGCGGCGCATCCTCCCGCGTGGAAGCGCCGCGCGAAGCCCGCAGGATGATGGGAGCGGCCGGTCCGCTGTTCGCCTCAACTCGCTTCAACGTGACGGTGAGATTCACCGGCGCGGTAGAGAACGCGGAGGTCGCCTCCAACAGAATCAGACCGATGAGATTATGCGCCTGGCGGCCATCCCACCATCTCCGGAATCGGGCATCGAGTGTTGCGTGCATGGCTCGTGCGCGGCGGATGGTCCCGGTGAGCTCGCTTACGGACGCGTGCGGCTGAAACTCGGCCGCGAAGTTCACCAATTGGTCGATGAGCCACGCCTCATTTGCCAGCAAGGTCCGAATCCGTTTGCTGTGGCGCGTGAACTCCGCTGCCCAACGCGAATGCCATCGCGGGTGGAATTGTTCGGCCGCCACGTGCTTCATGGCGGCTAGCGACGGATACCAATTTTGAAGCTGGCGCTGGATCTTGCGGCCGCAGTGGACCAACGCCTGTTTCAGGCTTTCTGTGTCCAAAGGGTCATAGGTGTAGTTGCGGCGCGAGCGGGCTAGCATCGGGGGCAGGGAAGAATAGGCCAGCAGTGCCGCAGCCTCGCGGGGACGGTCGAACATCCTTCCATCGTTCAGCCACAGCACCGGCAACCATCGCCGGATAGCAGCCTGAGCCGCTGTGGACACGCGCGACAGACTGCGGAAGAATTCGTACGTGCGCTCCGACCCCAATTGATACCAGCCCCCCGCGGCCATGCCGGTAAGAGAGACCTGAAAGTGCACGTTGTAGCTCCCATCGAGCGGCCATTGCGGCAACTCTTCTTCGGCT
>DASRHX010000673.1:0-11092 GCA_035650295.1 Bryobacteraceae bacterium
GTTTGCCGAACACCTCAGTGATGGATTCGAGCGTCTGTTGAAAACTGGCACGATCGCGGTCCAACTTGTTGATCACCAGCGCGCGCGGCAGATGATATTCGCCGGCGATCTCCCATACTTTCTCGGTCTGCACCTCGACGCCCGATACGCCGTCGACTACCACGAGAACCGAATCGGTGGCCACTAGAGACGATTTTGTGTCGTTGATGAAGATGTTGAAGCCGGGCGTGTCAAACAGGTTGATCTTTGTCTTTTTCCATTCGGCGTGGGCGATGGCGGTGGATATGGTGATCTTGCGCGCTATCTCCTCGTCGTCAAAATCTGTCAGAGTGTTGCCTTCGTCCACTCTTGTCAGGCGGTTGGTCGCCCCGGTCAAATACAACAGCCCCGCCGCCAGTGTGGTTTTTCCACAGTTCAAATGGCCGACGAGGCCGACGTTGCGAATATCATTGCCGTCGTATGTCTTCAGCATCGCTGCTCCTGGAAGTACGTATGCCGCAGCGGCAACCGAGCCGGGAAATATGACCCGGCCGGCCACTCCGCTTGGAGCGCCGCTGGCGGGTGTTACAAAAATCGCCCATGATCGTAACACACCGGAAAGGGCCTCCCCGCGCCACCACCCAACCCCCCTAGCAACTCTGGTATCGTGTGTTGCGATGCCTCGCCGTTCGCTGTTCCTATCACTGTTCCTCGCAGCGCTCACGCTTGCCCCCGTTTTCGCAGCCAGTCCCGCCGCGACCACGGTAACCACTTCCACCGATCCTGTCCGCCTCGGCCGGATTGCACCTCGCATGCAAGCCTTTGTGGATCAAGGTGCAATCGCCGGGGCAGTCACACTGCTCCTGCACAACGGACAAGTGGTTCATCACGAAGCAGTGGGTATGGCCGATGTCGAGGCGAAGAAGGCGATGGCCAAGGACTCGATCTTCCAAATCATGTCGATGACCAAGCCGACGGTGGCGACCTGCATCATGATGCTTATCGAGGAAGGCCGCATCGCGCTCAGCGATCCCGTCGAGAAGCACCTGCCGGAGTTCCGAGGGCAGTTGCTCATTTCGGAAAAAGGGAACGACGGCTCACTTACTCTGAAGAAACCGTCTAGGCCCATTACCGTGCGCGATCTACTTACGCACACCTCGGGCATGGCGGGCAATCCTCCCGACGGCCTGAAAGAGCTGTACCAAAAGATGGACCGCCCTTTGCGCGAGGCTGTGCTTGTCTATTCGCAGACGCCGCTGATGTTCGAGCCGGGCACGCAGTGGTCCTATTCGAACATGGGCATTGCCACGTTGGGACGGATCATCGAAGCCGCCGCCGACCAGCCGTTTGAGCAGTTTCTTTCGAGTCGGCTGCTCGCGCCGCTTGGAATGAAGGACAGCTTTATCTTTCCGCCGGAAGACAAGAAGGCGCGCATCGCCGCCCTCTACGACCGGCGCGACGGCAAACTTGTTAAGGCCGACGGAACCAAGCTCGGCGGAGATGCCATGAACTACCGCAAGGGCGCTGTCTACTCCGCGCCCGAATTTGGTCTCTACTCCACGGCGGGCGATCTGGCGGCGTTCTATGAGATGACCCGCCTCGGCGGCATCGTTCCCACTTGGGTGAAGGGCGCGGGTGCAACCCCCGGCAAGCGCCTGTTGTCACCGGCATCCGTAGCGGTGATGACCAAACTTCATACGGCCGATATCAAGGCCGGCCACAACCCTGGCACTGGTTTCGGGCTTGCCTGGGAGGTGGTGAAGTCCGAGCAGGGAGAACTGAACCTCTGGTCCATCGGTTCCTACGGCCATGGAGGGGCGTTTGGCACGCATGGCTGGATAGACCCGGCAAAGAATCTGGTCGGCGTTTTCCTGATACAGGGCGGCGACACTACGACAGTGAAGTATGCCTTTTTGAACCTGGCCGGGGCGTCGATTCAATAGTGCCACTTTTGCGCTGATTCGAACCGTGTTTCCTGTCAGTTAACAAGTGTAAAATACCCAAAAATACATAGTGTGTCTACATATATCGTTTATACACGCACACTGTCCTTGTGATATGCTGAACAGGTTTCACCCCGTTGTTCGCCGGTGCTTCTCCGGTAAACATGCCTTAGTCTGCCATTTTTGGCGATAGGCAAAGTTTGCCAAAGCAGGCCCCGGCGGCATAGGAGGACGGGAGGCTCAAGATTGGCAGGTAAGATTCAATCCGAGATTCGGATATCGCGGGAAGATATTGCAGGGGAAGTGGAGGCGTTTCTTAACATACAGAGAACCGCGGAACTCCAGATTGGGCAGTTGACGCAACTATTGCGTCCACACGGCATCTCCCATGCGCAATACAACGTCATGCGCATACTGCGCGGAGCGGGTGAGGAGGGACTGCCGTGCGGAGAAATCGCGAACCGTATGATCTCGCGCGACCCAGACATTACCCGATTGATCGATCGCATGGAACAGCGCGGATGGGTGGCGCGAAGCCGCTCCGCGCAGGACCGGCGCGTGGTGACGGTAAATGTACTCCCGTCGGCGCTTGAGATATTGGAGGCGCTTGATGAACCAGTCGCCGAGCTTCACAAGTCACAATTCGAGGCTTTGGAATCGGCGCGGATTGACGCCCTGATCGCTCTGCTCGAGGAGTTGCGCTGACTGCCTTGGCTGCATGCCAGGTGAGCTGCCGCTTCCTGAGTCCCGCAGTTGGGACTACAATATTCGTGCATGATGCCTGGACGCCAGCCTCAAGTCGCCGTCGCTGCCGGTTCTGCACATTCCCACCTCGCCGCAATTGTCGCCGCGCTACCGGACTCGATCGCGGTTTATGTTTCCACTGACTCCGCGCGGCGATTCGCGGAAGCCCGTCCCATTCTTTCGGGCAAGGTGATGGCCGGGAGGCACCGCGGTCCGCGCGCCGCATGGATTGATGGAGCACTCGTTGTAACCGCGATACGGGACGGCGGGATACACTCCTGGCGGTCATCCGACCTGGGCCGCACGTGGGTAAAGGGCGCCATCGTGAACGACGTACAGAATGCCGCACGCGAAGGCCTTCATGCGTTCGTATCGGGGAACCTGGGTTTGTTCTGTGCATGGCTCGACCTGAGAAACAAAGGCACGAGCCTGTATGCCGCGACCTCGCGCGACGGGTTGTCGTGGTCGGATAACCGGGTGGTCTATTCATCGCCAAGTGGGAACATCTGCGAATGCTGCCATCCGAACGCGATGATCACCTCCGATGCGGCGCTTCACGTGATGTGGCGCAACTGGCTGGACGGCTCGCGCGATCTCTATCTTGCGACGTCAACCGATGGCGGTTTCACCTTTAAGGCGCTCAAGCTGGGGCAGGGAACCTGGCCCCTCAACGCCTGCCCCATGGACGGTGGCGCGCTAGCGCTGCCCTACACGGCTTGGCGAAGGGAGAAGACCGTCTATTTGTGTCGTCCACGCGAGGCGGAGATTGCAATCGGAGAAGGAAAGGACCCGGCGCTCGCTGTCGATGCCGCCGGGAACCCCGTGATCGCCTGGACGCAGGGCCAAAGCATCATGATGCAAATCGGACCCTCGGGCAAGCCGTCCACGCTCGCCCAAGGCGGATATGCCCAATTGATTCGCATGCACGAGAGCATTCTCGCGGTATGGGAAACCTCCGACGAGACGGGCTCGCTTGACTACGCCCTCCTCAGTTGAGGTGGCCCATCTTGCCGGCCTGGTAGTCGCGCACCGCCTGTTGCAACTCTTCGCGCGTGTTCATTACAAACGGTCCGTAGCTGGCGACAGGTTCGTTGATCGGTTCACCCGAAAGAACCAGGATGATAGATTCTTCGTTCGCACTAATCGCCACGCGATCGCCCGCTGGACTGAGCAGCGCCAGTTGCGCCTCGCCTCTGAGGACCTGAGATCCGTTGATGGCGATGTTGCCGCGGAGAAGAACCAGACCGGAGTTGAAGCCGGCAGGAAGCGGCAGATCGGCGCTTGCGCCCGCCTCGAGTTTCAGGTCGTACACATGCACGGGCGTAAAGGTTTTCGCAGGACCGCGCTCGCCGTTCAACTCCCCGGCGATGACGCGCGCTTGTGCTCCTGGGGCAAGCCTTATGACCGGGATCTGCTCATTGAGGAGGCCCTGGTAGCGCGGCGCGGACATCTTGTCCTTCTTGGGCAGATTCACCCAAAGCTGCACCATTTCGAAGACGCCTCCGGCGCGAGTGAATTCGCGGCCGTGCTTCTCTTCGTGTACAACACCCGAGGCGGCGGTCATCCATTGGACGTCGCCGGGGTTGATGGTACCGGAATTGCCGGCTGAGTCGCGGTGGTCTACAGAGCCTTGATAGGCGATGGTCACCGTTTCAAAGCCTCGGTGCGGGTGCTCTTCGACTCCGCGCGGGCGATCCGATGGCTCAAAAGCCGTGGGACCTGCGTAATCGAGCATCAGGAACGGGCTGATCTGATTGTTGACTCCGTTGGAGGGGAAGAGATTGCGGACCGGGAAGCCGTCGCCGACCCAGTGTTGGGACCCGGTAGAGTGAACGCTGAGGACTGTTTTCTGACTGTTCATATCGATTTCCTCCTAGTGGATGATTGAGCGATCCTCTCGGCTTCAAGGCCGAGTTTGCGCAGCGCGTGCGTGACCGAGTCGATCTCACGCGCGGTTAGGCAGGCAACGGCCTGCTGCATGTCCCGCTCATGCCGGGCAAAGAGCTTGCGAATGAGCGTACGTCCCCGCGCGGTGAGGTGAACGACGCGGGTGCGGCGATCGCGTTCGTCATTTTGGCGAACAACGAGGCCGCGGCGGACCAGCCGATCGACGGCGGTTGTAATGGAGCCGCTAGTGAGCAGCACCTTTCTGCCGATGTCGTTGACCGGGAGCGGGCCCTTGTGAAGCAAGGCCTCGAGAACGCCAAAGTCGCTGGGACACAGTCCAAGCGACACGACGCTCGAATGAGCGATGGTTTCCATCGCCCGCGTGGCTTTCCAAAGGATGAGCCAGAGACGGACGCCGGTGGCCGGCGCTTGCTTCGAGTTTTTCGGTTCCATGTTTATTCTCTTGATATCAAGATGCTTCAAATCAAGAAAAGTTGCAAGATGACGGCGGAACCGGCTTTTTTGCGGTGGCCGGAGGGCATGATATGCTATCGACGGCGTGTCAGGACGCCCCCGTGTCCGCGGGAAGGACCGAGTCCCCCTGATTGGCGAGTGAAATTCTGTTGGTTCGATGAACTCTTTTCTGCCCGAGCGAGCGGACACCGGGCGCGGCGGCTGGCGCGTGATCGCGCGGCCCAAGGAAGGAGCTCATGATGAATCGATCTCTCCCTACACGCAGGCTACCCGCGCGGCCTGACGCAGAACAACTTAAGCACCAGGCCAAGGATTTGTTGAAGAACTTCGCCGCTGGTGACGCCGAGGGCGTGGCCGAAGTACGCAAGCACTATCGCGACGTGGCTGCGGGCACGTTTGCGTTGCACGACGCTCAACTCGTGATCGCGAGAGCCTACGGATTTGAGAGTTGGCCGAAGTTGAAGGCATACGTCGATGGGGTGAACGTTCACCTTCTAACCAACGCAGTGCGGGCAGGAAACGTTGACGAAGTCCGGTCCATTCTACGCGTGCGGCCGGAACTGGTGAACGTCGTCATCGCCTGGCACAACGAACACACGGCTCTGCACTATGCGGTCCTCCAACGGATGCCGGAGATGGTACGCGTCTTGATGCAGAACGGCGCAAATGCCCGCGCGGGAATTTCTCCGCGGAACGAGGCGACAACCGCGATCGCGATTGCCACTGAGCGCGGATACGACGAGATTGCCGGGATCATTCGAGAGGAGGAAGCGCGGCGCGTGGATCCTGTGCCGCAACCGGAGTACCCGCGGGCTCGCGACGCGCACGAGCCCACGCGCGAAGCTGTGAAAAACGGCGATGTGGAGTTCCTGCTCGCGCTCCATGCCGAGGGCCGGTTGGTGGCGCCGCAGGACGACGATGGCTGGTTGCTAAAGGTCGCTGCCCGTTACAACCGCCCCGACATGCTAGAGCTTCTGCTCGATTGGGGACTCGATCCGGATGCGAAAGTGCGAGTGGAATCGGAGGGCGTGGAGGAAATTGCGTTCTCCTGGGGCATGCCGTTGTATGAGTGCGCTCGCTATGGCAAGCACACAATGGCGGAGATGCTGCTCAAGCGCGGCGCCGATCCAAACGGGCGGGTGTATGCGAGCGGGACGCCGCTGTCGGAGGCATTCGGCCGGCAGGACGAACGCATGATCGCGCTGCTCGAATCCTACGGTGGTCAGCCCAATCCGTCAATGGCGGGACTGTACCGGCGGAAGGACCTAGCAATCCGCATGTTGGAGAAGTATGGAGAGGCGGTTTTGCCAGACGATGGGTTCGGAGGGGGAAAAGTAGCCGAGCAACTGGTGGCAGCGGCGGCGCGTGGAGGGGATGCGGAGATTCTGAAACTGGCGTTGGAACGAGTGGACATTCCCGCTGGCGACCCGCGATGGAATGGGCTTCTGAGCGCGCCGTTGGGATTCTGGAACCATTGGATCGGGCCGTGGTGCCATCCCGAATGGGACCGGACGACGTACCTTTCGTGCTTCCGGATGATCCTGGAACAAACGGGTCCACCCAACGGCCGTCTGCGATTTGGAACGACGATACTGCACGAGATCGTGACGATGGCTGATCACACTACGGCGGAGGAACGGGTGGCGTTTGCTGAGGCAGCCTTGGATGCTGGCGCGCGGATGGACATGCGCGACGATCTGCTCGAGAGCACACCGCTCGGTTGGGCGTGCCGGTGGGGACGCGTGGAGTTGGTAAAGCTGTTTCTCGTGCGGGGGGCCCCCGTTGTCGAACCGGATGCCGAGCCATGGGCGCAACCGCGCGCGTGGGCGCGAAAGAAGGACCACACCGAAATCTCCGCATTGCTGGAAGGTGGTGCGCGATGAACCGGCCGCTACCAACGCGCAAACTGCCCGAGCGGCCCGACATCGAGCAATTGAGGCGCCAGGCGAAGGAACTGCAGCGGGCCGGCGGCTATGCGCTTCATGATGTCCAACTGGAGCTTGCGCGCTCGTATGGATTTGCGAGCTGGCCGAAGTTGAAGGCATTCGTGGATGGCGTGACGGCGAAGCGAATGGCGATGGCGGTACGCGCGGGCGATGTGGGACAGGTCCGGGACATGTTACGTGCGCGGCCCGAGTTGGGCTGGTCGGGTGCGACGGTTCTGCTGGCGGTGCTGGAGCGGCGGCCGGAGATGGTGCGTGTGCTGATGGAGCACGGGGGCAGCGCGCGCGAGGGCGTATATCCGCACCGAGAAGCGACCACTGCGCTTACGATCGCCCGCGAGCGCGGCTACGACGAGATCGTCGCAATCATCGAAGCGGCCGAGCGGAGCCGCCGGGAAGCGCGGGGCGGGGAAGCGCGTGTGTCGGCGGAAGAGGAATTGTTCGGGGCGATCGGAAGAGGGGAAATCGCGCGTGCGATCGGGATGGTGGAGACGAATCCGGCGCTGGCGCGGGCAACGAGTCCGCGGGGTTGGTCGGCGCTCGAGGCAACGGCGCATGCGTCGGGGGATACGACTGCCAAGGAGTTCGCGACGCTGGCCAAGGCATTTCTGGGTGCGGGCGCGGAGATGACGGCGCGAGCGGCTGTTGCGTTGGGCGATGGCGAGTGGTTGCGTACTCGTCACGCCGAGGGCACGCTCGTGAATGAGATCGTCGATTCGGGCGGACTGTTGCGCGTCGCGGCGAGTCACAACCGGGCGGACATGCTGGCGCTCCTTCTGGAGATGGGATTCGATCCGGATGAGCGGGTGCGAATCGGAGATGGCGACGAGGTGGAGTTCACATGGGGCATGCCATTGTGGCACTGTGCAGGCGCGGGAAAGTACGAGATGGCCGAGATGCTTCTGAAGCGCGGGGCCGATCCGAACGCGCGAGTCTATGCGAGTGGCGATCCGGTGTTTCAGGCCTACAGCGAGGGCGACTGGAAGATGGTCGCCCTGCTGGAGCGCTATGGCGGTGTGCCACAGGCGACGACGGCGGGACTCTACCGGCAGACGGAGCTGGCGCGGAAGATGCTGGCGGGCGAAGCGAAATATGGAATGGATGGAGTGGGCGGGGAGACGCTGGCCGAACAGTTGTTGTGGGGCGCGGCGTGCGGCGGCGATCCGGAGATTCTGCGGATGGCGTTGGAGCGCGTGGATTGGCCGCGCGAAGACCGGAGGTGGTTCACGGCGTTGGAACAGCCGCTGCGGATTTGGACCCATGGATCCGTTGGCGCCGAATGGGACCGAAGCACCTACCTAAAGTGCTTCCGCCTCATCCTGCAGCGCGCCGATCCAAACGTCGTGGGCCGGCTCGACGACGAAGTGCAGTTCGGGTTGCGGTTACTGCACACAGTGGTGGGTGCACGGGCGCATGTGACGGCGCAGGAGCGGTTGGCGTTTGCGAGGATGCTGCTCGACGCCGGAGCGCGGCTCGATGTGCGGGATAGCTTACTCAAAAGCACGCCCCTCGGATGGGCCTGCCGCTGGGGGCGTGTGGAGCTAGTGAAGTTGTTCCTGGAGCGCGGCGCCGACACCGTCGAAGCCGATGCCGAGCCTTGGGCGCGGCCGCGGGCATGGGCAGAGAAGATGGGACACAGCGCAATCCTGGAGCTGCTGCAGAAGTACCGCACCTAGCCGCAAGACCCACGCCAAAGTGCGCCACTGGTCATGTTGCTGCCGCTGGCGCAGCTTAGCGCTTGATGAAACCTCCCCAGTCACCCTACCTTGGAGCCAGTTGGCTCGGAGGGGCCGGAGGCACGCCGGCTCGCCAGCAGGAGGCAAACAGTGTCCAAACATGTGCAATTAAAGGGCTCGGTTGGAAAAGGCGGAGACAACTATTCCTGGGACGTATTCAAAGTTCAATACGACCTTATTCAGCTCGTCGCAAATAAGCAAATGATCGTAGGCAAACCGCTCTTCCCTCATGGGAAATGCGATGCTGCCACCATCGAAGCGATCATTCTCTTTCAGGTTCGATATGGCATCAAGCCTCCAAACGGGAGGATTGATCCGAACAGCCTGGCGACTCAGACGTTATATGAGGAACGCGGCTACTCGAGCGAGAAAAAGCCGCCGGCGTGGAAGTATCAGTGCTCGACGGGATGGAGCATCGGTCTGGGTGCGTTTGGCGTTCAAATCGGTGGTTCACGCATGAATCTCTTCGTTGCCGACACGAACGATTCGTCGAGCAAGTTCACCGTAGTATGCACCGGAATGCAGCTCAGCGCAGGATTTGGGCTGTCGCCAAGCCCTCTAGGAAGTGGCGTAGAGCGTTCGGCCGGATCCCATCCCTCCACTGGAGGCCGGATCAAAAGGATGCCAAGGGGAAATGATCCAATTCTGCCTTCGGATTTCGAGGGCGTCGTGCTACTGGATGCGGCTAGTGCGGCCAGCGGGCCCATCGATATGACGATGAACTATCCGAACAAGGGCACATTCGGGATCGTTCGTACGTTCAGCGGATCCCAATTACCAGCGGTGTTAGCCGCGCTTGCCGTCACCACAGGGGGCGCGGCCTCCCCTACTACCTCGGCTCTAGTTCTACGAGCGCGACGGCAACTGGATCGTATCGCGAGAACCAAGGGATGGATTGCTGGAGGGTCGACCGTCTTCGCGACCGACGCCGCATCGGTTGAAGGCATGGTCGCCTTATTCAGTAGTAAAGTTGAGGCGGACTAAGCGCAAGGAGCTCTCGCACTGGAAACACCGTTGTGATCCAATAGCTCAAGATGCCGCAGCCCGTTTTTCCGGGGCGGCAACCGAACTCTCCGCGGAGGCAAGTATGCGAGAGGAGCGGCTTGAGTCTTGGAAGGAAATTTCGGCCTATCTGAATCGGGGGATTCGGACGGTGCAGCGTTGGGAGAAGTCCGAAGGACTTCCCGTGCATCGCCACACGCACGAAAAACTGGGCTCGGTCTACGCGTATCGTTCGGAAATTGACGCGTGGTGGGAGTCGCGCCGGGCTTCACTTGGCGCCGCGGAGGCGAATGGTGAACAGTCGCCGGCAAGCGAGTACGCGCTTAGTCTCCGACCCGGCAAGATGTTGCTCGCCGCTGCTGCGGTGAGCGTTGTGTTATTCGCGGTAGTCGCACTACCCACGATCAGATCCCACGCCATCCCGCACGGTCCGCTGACACCGGTCGCGTTGACGACGCTGCCCGGCTCGGAACTCTTTCCATCAGCTTCGCCGGATGGGAGCTCGGTAGTCTTCAGTTGGGCCGCGCCCGGCCGGCCGGTGAATTTGTACGTGACGACCCTCGGCGCAGCGGCGCCACGCCGCCTGACGGAAAGCGGGAAGGGTGAACTCGGTGCGTCGTGGTCGCCGGACGGCAGCAGGATCGCGTTCCTGCGCGGACGTCCCACCGATGGCCCACTTGGTGAAGTGATCGTTGTCAACGCTGACGGCAGTGGCGAGCGAAGAGTGGCGCAATCAGAACGCGATTGGGGACCCTACTTCGCGTGGACTCCGGACAGTCGCGGCTTGATCTATTCTTCCTGCCGAGCGCCAAACCCCTGCGTTCTTCGCCTCCTCTGGCTTGAGTCCGGGAAGGAGATCGCACTGACCGAACCGAAGCCGGGTATGCCCGGCGACAGCGCGCCGTCACTATCGCCCGATGGCAGCGGCCTCCTGTTCGTGCGGCGCACCGGGACGGCAACTGCTGTTTACCTCCAGAAGTTCAATAGCGGCTTCCGCGCCTCTGGCAGCCCCATCGCAATGACGCCTTCCACTGTGTTCGCGACCGCGCCCGCCTGGGCCGCCGACGGGCACAGTTTTTTCTACATGACGGGCGTGGAGGGCGTCGGAATGAAGCTCTGGCGTATGCGGCCGGTTCCGGGCGAGACGCCGGTCCTGCTCGCGGCGTTGGGCGACACTCTCTACGAGCCTGCCATCACGGTTTCCGGGCGGCGGTTAGTTACCGTGGACCTCCGCTGCGACTTCAATATCCACGCAGCGTCGTTGGAGCTAGGCCGTCTGCCTTCGCGGATCACCGACTCGAATCGCAGCGACACCTTTCCGCATTACTCGCCCGACGGACGGCGCGTGGCCTTCGAATCAAGCAGGGCCGGTGGTTCGGACATT
>DASRHX010000674.1:0-2903 GCA_035650295.1 Bryobacteraceae bacterium
TCCATCACCCGTAGTTTTGACTTTCGGTCATCGACAAGTTTTTTCACACGATCGAACGCCGCCAACAACTGGTCGCCAAGACCTGCCTCCGACCCATTGATCTTCTTCTGCCATTCGCTCAGCCGGGCGCGGTCCTTGGCGCGGCCCTCGGCTTCGGCCTGTTGATCGGACAGCATGAAAGCGTCGCACAAGTGCGGAATTGCCTCCGCCGTCTTCCCTGCCTTATCCAGCCATCGCGCAATCTCGCGGGCGGACTCAGCTGAAGGCGCCACCTCGAAACTCTTCCGTGCGAGTTCGACGGCTTCTGCAAACTTTCCCAAATTACCCGTCGCCCGGCTTTGATAGACGATAGCCTTGCCCAAAACAATCTGCCGTTGCTCCCATTGCGCGGCAGCGCCGGACGTCCCCGGTTTCAACTCCGCTTGCGCGCGCACGCTCTCTTCCAGCTTCCGTGCATAGGCCAAGGCCCGGCCCGCGGCCTCCGCATCGTCGGTGGACAGAAGTTGCCGAGCCACCCGTTCCAGCAGTTCGGCGTTGGCAGGCTCACGCGAAATCACGCGCTCTCCGTAGAGCAGAATCCGCCGGGTATCGCGCACCTCCATTGCGGCTTTCACAAGAGCGCGCTCCAACTCGGGCCGCTGTGCGGTTTGCGGATATTTTTGCAGGTGCCGCTCAATGGCGCGGATGAATTCCACCTGGCTCGACCCCGCTTCGCTCAGGCCCGCCCGAAGTTCGGCGCGTTCACTTTCCGCAATCTCCTGCGCCAGCACGACACTGCCGAGCAGGAACGCCCACCAAAGCCGTTTCATTCTGCCTTCGCCTTGCTGTTGCGAATTACTGCCGCAATCTGGGCCGCCCGTTCGCGCGCCATGTTCAAGTACGATTCGTTCTTGGCCACACGGTCCAGCCAAGGCAGAAACTGATCGGTCGCAACGAGCCGATCCCGCTCCATCGCCGCCTGCAACTGCAAAAGCACCTTGTTCACGCCCAACTTGTCAAAGCGAACCGAGCGTTCGACAGCGATCACATGCTGCTCGGTCTCGGAGATCTTCTCGAACAGCTCCTGCAGGGCACGCCCATCCAGGTCGACCGTGTAATTGAACTTGGTCTCATTCTTCACCGCCCCGTCTTCCCAACGGTAAGTTTTGTCGCCCATGCGGGCCACTTTCAAACCGGACTCGAGGTCTCTCTTGAAATGATCCACTTTCGCCGCTAACTCAAAAATCTGCTTGGACTCCTCTTCGCTCAGCCTGAATTTCAGCGGTTGCTGATCGTCGACGGCTTCCTTATAGACAACATCGCCGCTCTGCTCAACGGTGATCTCGACGAAAGCCGGCGTGCTTCCGGGAA
The DNA here is from genome assembly GCA_035650295.1 of Bryobacteraceae bacterium. Taxonomy (GTDB): domain Bacteria; phylum Acidobacteriota; class Terriglobia; order Bryobacterales; family Bryobacteraceae; genus JAFLBB01. The sequence continues at coordinate 1,351 of DASRHX010000674.1, forward strand.
ACGACTTGGTGTACACGATCCGCGGTGCGGCTTGCACGATTACCGCACACAACAAGATCGCCGCAAACTGTTTCATGCCCGCACCGCCAGTTTTGGCAAACTCAACGCGGCGAAACGCACCTGCGTCGCCTCACAGACAGCCACGGCTAGTGCATCGCAGGCATCGGGGAGCTTCACGGGCGTCGCTTCGCCTAATAGGGACTTCATCATGAACTGAACCTGCTCCTTTGCCGCGTGCCCATGACCCACGACGCTCTTTTTCACTTCAAGCGCCGAATGTTCGCTCACGTGCAGCCCAGCTTCGGCCGACACCAAAAGAGCAACTCCACGCACCTGCGCTAGCTTGAGAGCGCTCTGTGTGTTGGCCGCGTGGAAGACCTCTTCGATGGCGGCCCGTTCCGGTGCGTGGGTGGCAATGACGTCCCGCAACCCGGCGGCTATTTTGCACAATCTTGCGGACATTGCTTCGCGCGGGTTCGTACGAATCGTTCCAGCGGCTACGAGCACATGGCGCACGCCATCGGAATCGATCACGCCATATCCGGTTCGCTCGGTTCCGCAGTCGATGCCCAATACCCGCACCGTCACCTCGCCGCTATTCCATCGATTCGAGTTCGTCCTCGTCGATATCGAAGTTCGAATAGACGTTCTGCACGTCGTCGTGGTCGTCCAGTGCTTCGTGCAACTTCAACATCGCGCGCGCCTGCGCTCCTTCGAGCTTTACCAGGTTGTCGGCAACATACGCCAACTCGGCCGACTCAGTCGCGATGCCCGCTTTCTGCAGTGCATCGAGCACTGGCTGATAGGCTTCGATCGGCGTCAGCACTTCCCACTGCCCTCCCGCATTTACAATGTCGTCGGCGCCAGCCTCCAGGCAAATGTCCATCAGTTGCTCTTCAGTGGCACGGCCTTCCTCGATGAAAATCTGGCCTTTGCGCTTGAACATCCATGCGACGCTGCCCGGTTCGCCCAGGTTGCCGCCATGTTTCGAGAAGACGTGCCGGATTTCGCTTGCCGTGCGGTTTCGATTGTCGGTTGCGATGGAGACCAGGACAGCGGCGCCGCCCGGTCCGTATCCCTCGTACATCAGCTCGTCGATCTGTCCGCCCTCAAGCTCACCGGTGCCACGCATGATCCCGCGTTTGATGTTGTCGGCGGGCATCGACACCGCCTTGGCTGCCATGATCGCCGTACGAAGCCGCGCATTGGAATCGGGATCGCCACCACTTCGCGCCGCAATCACAATTTCCTTGATGATGCGCGTGAACACCTTACCACGCTTGGAATCGAGCGCGGCTTTCTTGTGTTTAATCGTGTGCCACTTTGAATGTCCGGACATACCTGGTCTTTGAGAGTTGTTATCGAGCGCAAAGATAGCCCGCCTCACGAGGAAGCGGGGCTGCTTGATTTCTCAAGATAACACGCGCGGAGAGCCCACTTCTACCTGACGGCGGTGGTTGTCGTCACATGGAGTTGGCGCTGCAAGGCCGCGGCACTCTTGCCTCGAATGAAAAGCCCTGCCTCCCCTCGGAAACAGGGCTTTTTAGCGGAGA
>DASRHX010000675.1:0-4832 GCA_035650295.1 Bryobacteraceae bacterium
TCCGTGTATCCGCACGTGGCAGGTAGTGCAGTTGCGATACCGCGGGTCGTTCATGTTGTGCGACGACGATTGCGTGGGAACGCCGGCGCCGGATTTGCCGAATGAGGTAGCGCCGTTGTGGCACTCCAGGCAGACGGTGAACACGACGGGGCGCTTTAACATTCTTGGGTTCATGGAACCGTGCGGGGAATGGCAGCTTCCGCAACCATCGACGCGCAATGCTGCATGCTCAAATGCAAACGGTCCGCGCTTGTCGGTGTGGCATCGCAGGCAAGGCTCCTCGCCGTCGCGCGTAGTTTCCACCATCCGGGGGCGCAGGCCGACACGCCATGTGGGAGACGGGCTGCCGTGTGGATTGTGGCAGTCGACGCACTGCATGGAGCCTTCGTTCACGCGATGCTTGTGAGGCATCGCGAATTGAGAGCGAACGGAATTGTGGCAGCCATAGCAGAGGTCGGTTTGCTTCTTTGCGAGCAGGGTCTTGGTGGAGTTCGGCCGGTGGACTGAGTGGCAGGAGTTACAGGCAACGTCAGCCTGCGTGTGTGAGGAACGCCGGATCTGCGCACGGCCGATCTGCTTCTCATGGCAGGCGAGACAACCGTTCAGCACTTGTACGGGCTGCATTTCGGAGAAGGCTCGAATCGTGGCTTTTCCACCGCCCGCCTCAAGGTGCGCCTTCGCCGGACCATGGCAACTCTCGCATCCGGTTTTCTCGGGCGCTTCCGTACCCGATGCGATCGATTTGAAGTGCGGGTTCTTATAGAAGTTGGCCCACACGTCGGCATGACAGGTCTTGCACGCATTGGAGCCCACGTATCCACCTGGGCTCGGCGCCGTCGCTTGCGGCGCGGCCAGCATCGGCAGGCACAGTAGGAATCCTCGGAATAGGATCTTGGTCACCACGAATCCAGGATAAGGGGAGGAGCAGGACTGAGGATGTTAAACGGTTGTTAAAAGGCTGTAAACGGGCATGCGGGCGTATGCGTCAGGTGAAAAAGCCACGCCAAACGGCAACGACGAGGGCGTGCGCCACAATTGAAGCGCCAATGCCGGCGCGTGTGAACGCAAGCCCGCAGAACAAACCAAGGAAAAAGGTAAGAATTACCCAGTTGTAATTCGGGAATTGACGGAACCAGAGATGGACAAAGCCAAACAGCGCGCTGGCGGCGATGAGACCGCCCCATTCTCCCCACCACTGCGCGAGGCGCTGCTGCAAAATTCCGCGAAAGAAGATCTCCTCGTAGAAGGCCACAAAAAACAAAAACGCGAGAAATGTTGCGGGTGCTTTCCACCAATAGCCGTCTGCCGGTTGGAATTTGGTGAAGTGCAGCCATGCATTGAGCGCCAGGGCGATCGGGAGGAATCCAAGGAAGTAGAGCGCGCCGATCTTGAACGCGCGGGCTGAAGGCAGTAATGAAAGCGATAGCTTCGGACCGCCCGGGCCGAGGATCGTCACCAGGCCGATGCGGAACCACATGAACTGGCCCAGCACGTCGACCCGCAGGTCCGGATGCGGCTCCACGTAAATACCTTTAAATGTTTTGGCAAGGTAGACGGCGGCCATGAGCGCGAGGAGCAACAACTCGCGGATAGGCGAGCGGCGGCCGCGCTCGAACCAAAAGCAGACGACAGCGGTCAGCAGCACGAGCAGACCGAACTGCTTCCATGCGAATACGTGAGCAGGTATGCTGTACAGGCAATAGGGAATTAGCGTGCTGCCGAAGAGCGTATGAGGGCGCCAGCGGCGGCGGACGTCGTCGAACCCGACGGTGAGGTAGAAGGAGAGCTCGACCAGGAAGGCAACGGCCACCGGTAACGCAATCGAACCTGGAATGTCCTGTTGAGCTGAGTAGAGGAACGCGGCTATGGAACCAAGGGCCCAAACGGCAGCCACGACGGCATGGAAGCTGCTCATCGGAGTTCTCATGGTAGCACTGGGTACGTGTGCGGGCGTCTGGGCCGGCGAGCCGCCGCCGAACTTGGCCAGGCTGGTCGCGGAGCGGGAGTCGCGTGAGGTGGAAGCGCGTTCGCAGTATATGTACCAACAGTCCGTGCTGGTGGAAGAGTTCGGCAAAAACGGCGGCAAAGTGGGCGAATATCGCGAGGCGCGCGAGGTGATTTTTTCGCCGGGCGGCGAGCGGACGGAGCAGTCCGTGGGGCAGACGCAGAACCGGCTGGCGCGTCTGCAGATGACGGAGGAAGACTTCCGTGACATCCGCGAGGTTCAGCCATTTCTATTCACGAAAGAACTGCTGTGGCTATATGAGGTAAAGCCGCGCGGCGAGGAGGAGCGCGACGGCGTGATGTGCTGGCTGCTGAGCGTAAAGCCGAAGCAGATCTTTGAGGGACAGCGCCTCTTCGAAGGGGATTTGTGGGTAGACCAGCGCGACTACTCGATCGTGCAATCGACCGGGCGCGCCGTGCCGAGCATCTTCAAGAAGGGCTCGGAGAACCTGTTCCCGATGTTCACCACTTTTCGCGGGCGCACCGAGGACGGACACCGTTTCCCCGTGCAGACCTTCGCCGATGACGTGCTGCCATTTTCCACCGGCCCGCTACGCATGCGCATGATGATCCGCTATGCGAACTACAAGCGGTTCGGGGCGAGCTCGTCGGTGCAGTTTGGCGATCCGGTCAAAGAGTGAGCCAAAACGAAATAAGCCGGAGAGGTGGCGACCTCCCCGGCGAATGGGTTCTCAGTTTGACTGACGGAATCTGGAGGGACGTAAACGTTGCTGGCTTTACGCGCTAAATGAGCTGCCGCAGCCGCAAGTGGATTTCACGTTGGGATTGGAGAACTTGAAGCCGGAGCCTTCAATGCTCTCGACATAGTCCACCTCGGCGCCATCGAGGTAGAGCAGGCTCGCCTGGTCCACGAATACCTTCAAACCGTCGAAATTCAACGTTTTGTCGAGCATGTTAGGCGCGGTCTCGAAGGCCATCGAGTAGCTGAACCCGGAGCAGCCTCCGCCGACGACCGAGATGCGCAATCCAGCCGGTTTGGGCTCCTGCATGTCCAGGATCTCTCTAACCTTCTCAGTAGCTTTTGTAGTGAGCGTAACCGACATAGTTATTCCTTCCAATCTCCCTATTCAGATCATACCAGACGGTGAAGATTCAGGCGGCAGGTGCCCCCTCTGGTCGGGAAACACAGTCCTCGTAAGAATTATAGCTTTTAGATGAACCTCCGGGGAAGGAGGATTCGCATGTGAAGTTTTGGCGATCAGTTGTGATCGGACCTTTTCCCCTTGCTTACCGAGGGCAATTTCGGTATTCTGACCTCGGTTACCGAGGGCACATATATGAGCAAACCATCCGATCTCGTCCAGGGCACGCTTGACCTTCTTCTCCTCAAGATCGTCGCGCTGGAACCTCTGCACGCCTGGGCGATCAGTCAGCGATTAAAACAGGTTTCCGGGGAGGTGCTGCAGGTCAGCGACGGGTCTCTCTATCCAGCCCTCCACAAGCTCGAACACGAGGGTTGGATCGAGGCCGAATGGAAGGTGACCGAAAATGGCCGGCGGGCCAAGTTCTATTCCCTGACACGGCCCGGCCAGCGCGCGCTGGAACGCGAGGCCGCCAACTGGGAACGATTGTCGGGCGCTATCTCTCAAGTGGTGCGGATCAACGAGGCCTAAGCAATGCGGGAACGGCGTTGGTGGATTCGAGAGACTCTCCGGCTGCGTACGCTCCTGCGCCGCGGCCGCATGGAACGGGATCTCGATGAAGAAATGCAGTTCCACATCGACCACCTCATCGAGCGAGAGATCGCGAAGGGCCTTTCCCCGGTGGATGCGCGCAATGCCGCCCTGCGCGCGATGGAAGGCCTGGAGCAGAAGAAAGAGGAGTGCCGCGATATGAGGCGCACACAGTGGATCGATCAGTTTCTCCAAGACCTCAAGTACGCTTCCAGGTCACTGCTCAAGAATCCAACGGTTTCCCTCGTCGCGTTCGCCTCGCTGGCGCTTGGAATTGGAGCAAACACGGCGATCTTCAGCTTGATCAATACGGTCCTCATGAGGCCTCTTCCCGGCGTGGCATCGCCGGAAGGCCTGGTTCGCCTGACGAGCGGGAGCTTCAGCTTTCCCCAGTTCGAATCGTTACATGCCCAGCAGTTATTCGCGCATACGGTCGCCGTGACGGACGATCAGTTCCAGGTGGAGATCGCCGGTACGCCGCGGATTTCGAATGCCGCGCTCGTGAGTGGCGAGTACTTCAGCGCTTTGGGCGTGAACGTCGCGCATGGGCGGCCCCTCAACGCCGAAGACGAGAGGACGCAGTCTCTCGTTGCCGTGCTCGATTACGGCTTTTGGGAGCGAGCCTTCTCGGCGAATCCCCAGGTGATCGGCCAGAGCATGCGCGTGAACCGCATGGCGGTGACGATCATTGGAGTTGCGCCGCCGGAGTTCCATGGTGTCGTCGTGGGCCGTCCAGCCGACTTCACCATCGCGATCACCGTGTATCCGCTGCTCCGCCCGGAGCGATCCGAGATCCTTACGCGCCGGTCCGCGCATTGGCTCACCATCATGGGGCGACTCCTTCCGGATAGTCCGCTGGAGCAATCGAACGCACGGCTTCAGGTGATCTGGCCACAGGTGCTCGCGGCAACCGCGCCAGCCGATACTCGCGCGACCGACAAGTTCTTTGAACGGAAGACCAGCTTGGAGGCGGCTGGCAATGGATTCTCTCCACTCCGCCGGGTGTACACATCGCCCCTCTATATCCTGATGGGGCTGGTTGGCCTTGTACTCCTCGTGGCATGTGTAAACATCGCCAATCTGCTCATCGCAAGAGGTGCGGCACGGCATCGCGAGTTTGCCATCCGCCAGTCC
>DASRHX010000676.1:0-5274 GCA_035650295.1 Bryobacteraceae bacterium
CCGATCACCAGCAGGTCGTAGTCGAAATTTGGCATCACTCTAGTTTGTGGCAGTTGCCTCCTGTTTGTCTCGCGCCAGTCCTAGAGCCTTGATGCGCTTGTGCAGATTGGTCCGCTCCAGGCCTAGCATGCGGGCCGAAGCGCTCACGTTGCCGCCCGTTGCCCACAGCGCCCGCCGGATCTGCTCGCGCTCGGCGTCCTCGCGCACCTGGTGCAATGGATTACGCGCCGGGGCCGTGGTCGGCTCGCGCAATTCAATGGGTACGGAATCCAGGCCGATTTCAGAGCCCTCAGTCAGAATTGCCATTCGCTCCACGGCGTTTCGCAGCTCCCGGGCGTTTCCCTGCCAAGTGTGCTGCGACAGCAATGCGAGTGTGTGCGCGCCGAAACTCTTCTGGCGAAAATTGTTGCGCGAGCAAAACTCTTCCAGGAAGTAGTGAGCCAGCGCGGGAATGTCGGTCGAGCGTTCACGCAGCGCGGGCATGCGCAACGGCACGACGCACAGGCGGTAGTAGAGGTCGTCGCGAAAGTCGCCGCGCCGGGCCATCGCCGCCAGATCGCGATTGGTCGCCGCAATGACACGCACCTTCACCCGAAGTGTGCGCTCGCCGCCGACCCGTTGCATCTCGCCTTCCTGGAGCACGCGCAGCAGCTTCGCCTGCGCCGCAAGCGGCAGGTCGCCCACTTCGTCCAGGAAAATCGTCCCTTCATGAGCCAGTTCGAATTTGCCTTTTCGCGTGGAGGCGGCGCCCGTGAACGCTCCCCGTTCGTGGCCGAAGAGTTCGCTTTCGACCAGTTCAGCCGGAATCGCCGCGCAGTTCACTTTGACGAACGGCCCTTCGGCGAATGGGCTCATGGCGTGAATATGCGCGGCCAATAGTTCCTTGCCTGTTCCCGATTCGCCCGTGATCAGCACGCGGGCATCGCTCCGTGCGGCCATGGTCGCCTGCTCGACGACCGCGAGGAACCCGGCGTGGCCGCCGATCATGCGTGCAGGCATTCCGGTTTCTTCCAGACGCGTCCGCAGGCGCTCGTTCTCCGTGCGCAGTTGCCGCTGTTCGAGAGCATTACGCACGGCCACCAGAATGCGATCGCGGCTGAGCGGCTTTTCGATGAAGTCGAAAGCGCCCGCGCGCGTTGCTTCGACCGCGTCGGCGATGGTTGCCTGGCCGGAAATGATGAGCACCGGAGTGGCCGGGAACCGCTGCTTGCGCTCGCGCAATAATTCGACGCCATTGCCGTCCGGCAGGCGGACATCGAGCAGCACAAGGTCCGGTTCTTCGCGATCCTCTCGCGCTTCGGCGGCAGTCCGCGCATGCGACACTTCGTGGCCTTCGCGTTCCAGGATCAGTCGCAGTGAGCGTCCGATATTTTCCTCATCGTCCACCACGAGAATCTTGGCCATCAGGCGCCCTCCAATTGAACTTCGAAACATGCGCCAGGTAACGAGCCTGAGCTCAAAGTAATGTCCCCTCCACACAATAAGGCGCTTTTGCGTGCGATGGACAGGCCGATTCCCATGCCGCCCGGCTTGAAAGAGATCGACGGCTCGAACAACGCCGCACGCGCCGACTCCTGAAGGCCGGGACCTGAGTCGTTCACGCTTACGAATACTCGCTTGCCCTCGCGCCGCCCGCGCACGGCGACCTCGCCCCCTTGCGCGCAGGCCTCGGCGGCATTTTCCAAAAGATTGGTAAAGATGGCCCGCAGCAGATCTTCGTCGGCACGAACGCAGCCTAACTCGCCCGGCAACTCTTCGCGCCACCGGACCGCGCCGTAAGCGGGTTGCAGCAGTGTGATTCGTTCGGCGATCATCCGGCCCAGCGGCACCTCCTGCATTTCCACGGGAGGTTCGGCGGCTAACTCCGAAAATGCGCGCACACGACGCTCCAGGCTGCCCACTTCTTCGACGATGATCTCGGATACCTGCTTGTGAAACTGCGCGTCAGCCGAACCATTACGTGCGGCGAGTTCCTCCACGGTGAGCCGGATCGGCGTCAGCGAGTTCTTTACTTCGTGCGCCATCTTGCGCGCCAGCGCCTGCCAGCTTTCGATTCGCGTAAGGTAGAGCAATCGCTCGCGGCTCGATTCCAACTCCGCGGCCATACCGTTAAAAGCCTCCATGGCCTGTGAAACCTCTTCCGGCCCGGACGGCGCCAGCCGCACATTCTGCACGCCGCTTCCAACCTGGCGTAGGCCTTTCGTCAAATGTTGAATCGGCCGGCTCATGCGCCGCACGGCCCAAATCAACACACCGAGTGAGGCGAGCCACGGTAGCGAGGCCAGCAATAAGAACAGGGTGGTGCTGCCGCGTCGCACATCGCCGGAATGAGCTTGTTCCACGCGCTTACGCGCGGCCGCGTACTCACGTTCGATCTCCGTAAGACTGAGTTTCAGTTCGCGCCGGTACACGGCAACTCCGCCCGGAATCTTCTTCGCGAGCTCCAATTGGTTGCCCTTACTTCCGGTGACGCGAATACGCTGCGTTTCGCCGGAAGCCCAGAATTCGGCGACATGTTCAGGCCAGCGGGCACGTGCATCGAGCTTGTACTGCTGTGGCTGCACTTTGCTGCCGTCTATATCCTGCTGCAGTGCGATCGATTGTGCCTGATAGTGTTCTCGCGCGGCGGCCCGCAGGTGGGCCGAAACTCGATCCAGCTCCACGATCGGTGCAAGGGAAAGACTGCGGTCGATCAGCCGGTGTCCAAGCCAAAGCGTGAGGGTGAGAGGGATGATGGTCACCATCAACCACATCGATAGGAGCTTGCCTCGAAGCGTCTTCATGGAGTCCGTCCCGGCGCGGGGAAGTCGCGCAGCCGGAAAGGCCCGGCCTCGCGCACCCATTGGTCCGGCTTTCGTCCGTCGATGCGGCCCAGGGCATCAATCAGCCGCCCAAGATTCAAACCCTCATCGCTCAACCAGTCCGCGTCGTTCTTAACTTGCGCGGCGCGTATCTCCAGCCGGAGCCAGAATTCTTCATTGACTCCGAGCCCGGCCACCAGCATCGGCAAATGGTCGAGACACCACCGCTCAGCCTCCCGCGCGGTCATGCGCGAGGCCGCTGAACGCGGTTTACGCAGCGTGCTGACCGTGTAGTTCTCCTCCCATAAATCGTAGCTGAAAGAGAAGCGCTCAAACGTGCGCCGCCGCGCGATGGTGCGGCTGCCGGCGAATAGCGCGAGATGATAATCGAGCGCCACGCCAGTTCCGTTTTTCAACTTCTCGGCAATTCGCCCCTCGATGACATGAAGGTCGGGGGCGTTCACGAATAACGCATCCAATTGCAGCCGCGGGCGCAGAGCCTGCGGCTGCTCGACGGGCAACAAGAGGCCCGCCGTGAGACAAGTCCCACAGACCCACACCATCGGCCAACGCGGCATTAGAAATTCATTCCCAACATAAATATGGGCTCCATGCGGCCCTCGCGAAGGGGAAAGGCAATCAGAAAGCCGAATCCGCGGCCATAGCCAACCGCAATCGACTGGCGTAGCTTCCGGTCGCCGCCAAAGGCGCGCGAAGAACCCGCATCGTAAACCACACGAAATTCGCGATACGAATAATCGATGGAAGCGTGGACCATCTGGTCCGAACCCAGCGGCGCCACGTCCCACTTCGACCATCCCCGCAGCGTCCTACTGTTGCCGAGAACGAAACGCTCGAACAGCGGCGCGCGTCCGTTGATCCAGCCGGCCATGGCCGAGGCGATCAGCACGTCGTGATCGTCTTCCAAACGGTAAACCGCCGTGGCCAGATGCCGGCGGAAGGCGAAGTCGCTGCCGAATGTGGAGGCGCCCAGCCGGAAATCGTAGTCGGCCGTAAATTTTTGTTCGTGTTCCGGGCTTTTCCAACGCCGCACCAGGCGCAGAGATGTGTATGCGGCGCTGGAAAGCTCGTGCCGAGCCACGGGAGACTGCATTTGGAGGCGGTGCGTGCTCACGCCCGCCTCCCATTCCAACGGCTCGAACAGTCGGACCGCAACGTACGGACGAAACTGGGTCCGCGTACGGTATATTTCGTCGTCCACAGTGGATTCAGGCGCCTGCGACGCGCTCTCGACCGTGGGGTTCCACTGTGTTCTCCACAACTCGACCGCGACTCCGGCGCGCAGTCGTCCCGCCGCGAGACCCTCGCGCTGGGCGCCGAAACGAATGCCGGAATAACGCTCCAGCAGCTCGTCCTGGTCGGTGAGTACGCCCGCGCTGAGGGTGAAGTTCTCGTGCCGGATGTTGGCGTCGGCGCCGAACGTGAAGTTCTGCTTGCTGTGGTAGCTGAAGCGTGGCACCACCACATCGGCCTTGCCGCCCTTGCGAATCAGCTCGAAGGTCACCCGCAGCCGCTCGCGTTCCGCGCCCCGGGAGACCTTCAGCACAACCTGGTACGCCGGAAGCTGAGTGCGAATCTTCTGCGCCAACTCCTCGACAGCCGCCGAATTGAACGTCTGGCCGGGAAGCGCGCGCACAAGAGCCAGTAGGGGTTGCCCTAGCCGATGTTCCATGCCTTCGGGTTGAATTTCGGCGCGCTCCACGACGTATCGGGAGTTGACGTTCGCGGCTAACTGCTGGTTCCCGGCGACTCCGGCCGAATCCTGCTCGCCGGAGTCTTGTCCAAACAGGAACGTCGAGAGGCCAGACACCAAAATCAGAAACGCCAACTGCATGCGCATCCCGATTGCACACCGATGGCCAGGAACTCCATCTTCGTGGAATGAGGAGGTTAGCTCTCGTTGGCCTGTGAATTCCCGTCACAGGTGTGCGCCGGAGTCACGGCGCGTGGGCGGCCTTGACTAAGGATTCGGTTGACGGGATGTACATCGCTCCCCGCCGCAACTGAATCCAGCCTTTGCGCGCAAACATGTTCAGTATCGTGGAAGTGGTTTCGCGCGTGGCGCCCACCAGCGAGGCCAACTCGCTCTGCGTTAGGGGAATCTCGATCGAAGAAGCCTTTTCGCCCGCGCCATCGTGATAGGACGCCAAATCGGCCAAGGTCAGCATCAGACGTTGCTCGACCGGGTATGAGTGCATCAATTCCAGCCGCCGTTCCATCTTCAATAGGCGTTGTACGATCTTGGACGCCACCCAGGACATTAACTCCACGTCACGACTGGAGATTCGCCGGAACTCGCGCACCGAGAAACAGTGAATGCGCGCTTTGGTCGCCGTTTCGGCGCTCATGGACCACGAATTCCCAGCCACAAACAGCGATTCAGCCCAGAGTTCTCCGGAATGTACCAAACTTAATAAAGGTTGTTTTGTGTAAGAAATCTTACTTATTTTCA